>NZ_JACAPX010000046.1:0-34440 GCF_013385435.1 Pseudomonas sp. F9001 | reverse complement strand
AACCATAAGCGGCCGTTACCTGAATAACGGATATGCCCCCAAAAACAGCAGAACTTGCACCCCCCGCGCTCCCATGAAATAGTCAGCCAAGCAAGTGCTTGGTTGGCTACCATCGGAACACAAAGGAGCGCGTCCATGTCTGTCGCTATTCGTTTGCCGCTGCAAGTCTTCTTCGACCGCGAAGCCCGCCACCCACGGCAACGATTCCTGGTTCAGCCCATCAAAGGCGGCGAGGTCCAAACCCTCACCTGGGCCGAAGCCGGTCACCAGGCCCGCTGCGCCGCCCACTGGCTGCGAGCCCGCGACCTGCCCCAGGGCTCCCACATCGCCCTGATCTCGAAAAACTGCGCCCACTGGATCATCGCCGACCTCGCCATCTGGATGGCCGGCCACGTCTCGGTCCCGCTCTACCCCAACCTCACCGCCGACTCCGTCGCCCACGTACTCGAGCATTCCGAAGCCGCACTGGCATTCATCGGCAAACTGGACGACTGGCCCGCCATGTCCGCCGGAGTAAAGGCCGACCTGCCCACCATCAGCCTGCCGCTGTGCCCCGATGGCGAATTCGATTTCACCTGGGCCGACCTGCAAGCCTGCTCACCCATTCAGGACAACCCCGCGCCCGCAGCATCCGATCTAGCCACCATCATCTACACCTCCGGCACCACCGGCCTGCCCAAGGGCGTGATGCACAGCTTCGGCGCGCTGGCCTTCGCGGCCATCCGCGGCACTGAACTGTTCGGCCTGGGGGAGGGCGACCGCCTGCTGTCCTACCTGCCGCTGTGCCACGTCGCCGAACGCATGTTCGTGGAGATGGCCTCGATCTACACCGGACAGACAGTATTTTTCGCCGAGAGCCTCGACACTTTTCTGACAGACCTCAAACGGGCGAGGCCAACAGCGCTGTTCGGCGTACCGCGGATCTGGACCAAATTCCAGATGGGCGTCTATAGCAAAATCCCCGCAAGCCGCCTCGATACCTTGCTGCGCTTGCCCTTCATCGGCAAACGGGTCGGCCACAAAGTGCTCGCCGGGTTGGGCCTGGACGCTGTGCGCGTGGCGATCTCCGGTGCAGCCCCCGTGCCCGAAGCACTGTTGGTCTGGTATCGCCGGCTGGGCCTGGATGTGCTGGAGGTCTATGGCATGACCGAAAGCTGCGGCTACTCCCACGTGTGCCGCCCCGGCCAGCAGAAACTCGGCTGGATAGGCCCGCCATGCCCGGACGTCGAAGTGCGCATCGGTGACGACGGCGAAGTCCAGGTACGCAGCGGCGCGACCATGCTCGGTTATTACAAGGACCCGGCAAAAACTGCCGAGACCCTCACCGCCGACGGCTTCCTGCGCACCGGCGACAAGGGCGAGCAGGGCACCGATGGCCGCCTGCGGCTGACCGGGCGGCTCAAGGAAATCTTCAAGACCAGCAAAGGCAAATACGTGGCCCCGGCGCCGATTGAAAACCGCCTGGCCGAACATGCACGCATCGAGCAGGTGTGCGTGGTGGGCGATGGCTTGAGTGCGCCCATGGGCCTGTGCGTGTTATCTGCCGTGGGCCTGCAAGATGCCGCAGGCGCTGGGCGCCAGGCTTTGCAGGGCAGCCTTGAACGCTTGCTGGAAGAGGTCAACCAGGTGCTGGATAAACATGAGCGCTTGCGCCAACTGGTGGTGGTGAAAGACAGTTGGGCGGTGGAAAACGGTTTTCTCACGCCGACCTTGAAGATCAAGCGCAACGTGATTGAATCAGCCTACGGGTCGCAGTTCCTGGCCTGGAGCGAGCGCTCCGAAGCCGTGCTGTGGCAGGATTGAGCACTGACATAAAACCAATAAGGACCGATCAATGAGCCTGTGGCGCACCCAACCGAATATCGAGCAACTGAATGCGATTCAGAAAAACACCATCGGTGAAGTACTGGATATCCGCTTTGAACGTTTTGACGACGAGTCCCTGACGGCCAGCATGGTGATCGACCACCGCACCCATCAACCCTACGGCCTGCTGCACGGCGGCGCGTCGGTGGTACTCGCGGAAACCGTGGGCTCCATGGCCAGTTACCTGTGCATCGACGCCAGCAAGTTCTATTGCGTGGGCCTGGAAATCAACGCCAACCACCTGCGCGGCTTGCGCAGCGGGCGGGTGACGGCGGTGGCCAAGCCGATTCATATCGGGCGCACCACCCACGTGTGGGACATCCGCCTGACCAGCGATGAAGGCAAGGCCAGCTGCGTGTCGCGCCTGACCATGGCCGTGGTGCCGCTGGGCGAGACGCCGCCGGCCCGATAGGCGTGGCGTGAGTGTCATCACTCCTGGCAGTTACAGTCATTGCCGTGACTGCCCGGTCTGGGGAGAATCAACACTCTGTTTACGATGATGGATCAGGTATGTCGCAGCACGTGTTTTTCGCTCACGCCAATGGCTTTCCTTCGGCGACCTACGGCAAATTGTTTGCCGCCCTGGCCCCGGAGTACGCCGTCGCGCATTTGCCGCAGCACGGTCACGACCCCCGGTTTCCAGTGGATGACAATTGGCAGAACCTGGTGGACGAACTGATCCACCACCTTGAGCAACAACCCGAGCCGGTGTGGGGCGTGGGCCATTCGTTGGGTGGCGTGCTGCACTTGCACGCGGCCATGCGTTGCCCGCAGTTGTATCGCGGGGTGGTGATGCTGGATTCCCCGGTGCTGACCCTGGCGGATCGCTGGGTGATCCGCGCGGCCAAGCGCTTCGGTTTTATCGACCGGCTGACCCCGGCGGGGCGCACCCTGGGCCGTCGTGAAGAGTTCGCCGACCTGGCGGCTGCGCGCCAGTACTTCGCTGGCAAGACCTTGTTTCGCGGCTTTGATCCCGACTGTTTTGATGCCTACCTGCAACACGGCCTGGAGTCGGTGGGTGATCGCCTGCGCCTGCGCTTTGATCCGGCCACCGAAATCAGCATCTACCGCGGCGTACCCCACACCAGCCCCGGCCAGGCCCGGCAACTGAAAGTGCCGCTGGCGGTGGTGCGTGGTCGCCAGAGCCGGGTGGTGATGCGTCACCATGCCAGCGGCGTGGGGCGCATGCCCATGGGCGAAATGCTGACCATGCCCGGCGGCCACATGTTTCCCCTTGAACGCCCACAGGACACCGCCACTTTGATCAAGAACCTGTTTGCCCGTTGGGAAGCTCGCCAGCGCGAGCGCAGTTGCGCATGACTGCGCCCGTCGAAGAAGTCCGCCTGGCGCTGCCGCACATCGAGTTGGCGGCGCATCTGTTCGGCCCTGAAGATGGCCTGCCGGTGATTGCCCTGCATGGCTGGCTGGACAACGCCAACAGCTTCGCCCGGCTGGCACCGAAACTCGATGGCCTGCGCATCGTTGCGCTGGACATGGCCGGCCATGGTCACTCGGCCCATCGACCCGTTGGCGCCGGTTATTCCCTGTGGGATTACGTCCACGACGTGCTGCAAGTCGCCGAACAACTCGGGTGGAAACGTTTTGCATTACTTGGCCACTCCCTCGGCGCCATCGTTTCCCTGGTGTTGGCCGGCGCCTTGCCGGAGCGGGTGACGCACCTGGGATTGATTGATGGCGTGATCCCGCCGACCGGCACCGCAGACAACGCCGCCGAACGCCTCGGCATGGCGTTGCAGGCGCAAATGAACCTGCAGGACAAGCGCAAGCCGGTGTACAGCACCCTTGATCGCGCGGTGGAAGCGCGGATGAAAGGCGTGGTGGCAGTCAGTCGTGAAGCCGCCGAACTGCTGGCCCAGCGTGGCTTGATGCCCGTGCCGGGTGGTTACACCTGGCGCAGCGACAGCCGCCTGACCCTGGCCTCCCCCATGCGCCTGACAGAAGAACAGGCGATGGCCTTCGTGCGCCGAGTCGGCTGTCCGACACAGTTGGTGGTCGCCGAAGACGGCATGTTGGCGAAACATTCCGAATTGCTTTCCGGGCTTCCGTTCCAGGTGACTACCTTGCCCGGTGGCCATCATTTGCACCTGAATGACGAGCCAGGCGCTACCCTTGTTGCAGACTGTTTCAATCGGTTTTTCTCCACGCCTTGACTTGGCGGGGTCAACTGCCGAGGCTGGGCGGATCGAAAGGGAGTCAACCATGAACGATCTCAACACCGCAGCGCACCCCAATGGCCAGGGCGCGCCGATCCGATGAGTATGCCGAAGGGATTTTTCCGTGTTCTGGGGCTGTGCTGTTTCAGCCCGCTGGTGTTTGCCGCCGACGTACCGGGTAGCCAGGACTTGCCCGCCGTGGCCCGTCAGGTCGACGCGCAGATCGTCGACTACCGTCCCGCCGAAGAGAAAGAACGTATCTACCCGCTGGGCTCGATCCGCAAGATCAGCGGCCAGCTGCGCTATGAAGGCCAGGCCACCGCCCGCGGCCAAGCCACTGCCATCACCTACGAACTGCCTGCCGAGCACACCTCCAGCGCCGCCTTTACCGCCACCCGTGAAGCCTTGCAGGCCCAGGGCGCGCAACTGCTGTTCTGGTGCCAGGCCCGTGACTGCGGCGAAAGCAGCCTGTGGGCCAATGAAGTGTTCGGCAATGCCAAGCTGGTGGGCGCCGACGGCCAGCAGGAATACCTGCTGCTGCGCCTGGCGGCCCCGCAGGACAACTCCCTGGTCGCGTTGTACGGCATCACCCGGGGCAATCGACGGGCGTACCTGCACGTGGAGCAGATGGACGCCAGCGCACCGCTGGGCGATTTGCTGCCGACCTCCGCTACGCTGCTGCGGGAACTGAAAAGCACCGGCGAGCTGGATTTCCCCCAGCTGGGCGCCGAACCTGACGCCACCTGGCTCACCCTTATTTCCCGCGGATTGAACCTGGATGCCACGTTGCGGGTCAGTTTGACCGGGCCCACCGCCGAGGCATGGCGTCAGGGCTTGATCGATCAGGGCGTACGTGCGGCGCGCCTGGAAACCGGCACCACTGAAGCCAAGGGTTTGCACCTGCATCTGATACGCTGACCGTTCCAGGGCGAACGGACCCGCGCCGTTCGCCTAAGCTCTTCCTCTTACAGACTTCTTTTCGAGAAACCACATGCTCAATAACGATCGCCTGCTGGTGCAGATCCTGCTGCTGGTGTTGTTTGGTGCCAGCTTCTGGGTGATGGCGCCTTTCTGGTCGGCGCTGTTCTGGGGCGCGGTACTGGCGTTTGCCAGTTGGCCGGTGATGCGCTTGCTCACCCGCTGGCTGGGCGGTCGCGAATCGCTGGCCGCCGGGATCCTGACCCTGGTCTGGATGCTATTGGTGGCGTTGCCGCTGGTTTGGCTGGGGTTCAACCTCGCCGACCATGTGCGCGATGCCGTGGGCCTGATCAAGGATATCCAGGTGGATGGCTTGCCTGCGGCGCCCACCTGGCTCGGTTCCATTCCCTTTGTCGGCGAACGATTGGTGGCGATGTGGGACAGCATCGACCAGCAGGGCGCGGCACTGATGGTCACGTTGAAACCGTACCTGGGACAGGTCGGCAACTGGTTGCTGGCCCGCAGTGCGCAGATCGGCGGCGGCATCCTGGAACTGACACTGAGCCTGGTGTTCGTGTTCTTTTTCTACCGTGACGGGCCGCGCCTGGCGATGTTTGTGCATCGCTTGCTGGAGCGGTTGATCGGCGACCGGGCGGGTTATTACATCGAACTGGTCGCGGGTACGGTGCAGCGGGTGGTCAACGGTGTGATCGGCACCGCTGCCGCCCAGGCCTTGCTGGCGCTGATCGGCTTCTGGATTGCCGGTGTTCCGGGGGCTTTGGTGCTGGGGATCGTGACGTTCCTGCTCAGCCTGATTCCGATGGGCCCGCCGCTGATCTGGATTCCGGCCACCGCCTGGCTCGCCTGGAAGGGCGACTACACCTATGCGGTGTTCCTCGGTGTATGGGGCACGTTCATCATCAGCGGCGTCGACAACGTGCTCAAGCCCTACCTGATCAGCCGTGGCGGCAACCTGCCGCTGGTGATCGTGTTGCTGGGGGTGTTTGGCGGGTTGATTGCGTTCGGCTTTATCGGCCTGTTTATCGGCCCGACATTGCTGGCGGTGGCGTATAGCTTGTTGACCGACTGGAGTGCCACCCAGGCTCAGGTGCGGCGGGAAGATAAAACCGGGCAGTAATGGTTCCTGCAAGGCGCAGGAACCATTCCTACGCCCTTGGCAGCCACATTACGGCGGTAAGGCCGCCGCCCGGAGTTTCCTCCAGGCTCAGCCGTCCACCGAGGCGTTCCACGGCTTCCTTGGAAATCGTCATGCCTAACCCCACGCCACCGGAATTGCGGTTGCGCGAGCCTTCCAGACGATAAAACGGTTCAAACACCGCCTCGCGTTTATCCGCCGCAATGCCCGGGCCGTGGTCGATTACCTTCACCACCAGCGCCTGCGGAGTGTCCGCGAGTTCGATGCGCGCGGTGCCGGCGTACCGCAGGGCGTTGTCGATCAGGTTGTTCAGGCACGAACGCAGGGCCATCGGTTGCACTTGCAGCGGCGCGCACTCACCACTGCATTGCACATCGGAGCCACGGTCCTGGGCGTTTTCACTCAGGGACTCCACCAGCGCCTGCACATCCAGCCAATGCCGGGTTTCGCTGGTGCGCTGCTCGTGCAGGTAGCTCAGGGTGGCGTCGAGCATGCCGATCATGTCGTCCAGGTCCTGGCGCATCTGGCCCTGCAGCTTGGTGTCTTCGATCTGTTCCAGGCGCAGCTTGAGCCGTGACAGCGGCGTGCGCAGGTCGTGGGACACGGCGCCCAGCATGCGGGCACGCTGGGTGACCTGTTCGCGGATGCGCTTTTGCATCAGGTTGAAGGTCGATGCCGCTTGCCGCGCCTCCCGTGGGCCGGACTCGTTCAGCGGTGGGCTGTCGAGGTCCAGGCTCAGGCGCTCGGCCGCGGCGCTCAGGCGCTGGATTGGCCGGCTGAGCAGCTTGGCGCCGTACCAGGCGGCAATGATCAGCGAGATAAACTGGAAGGTCAGCGGTACCACAGGCCCGCCGAACCAGGGACGGCGATGCTCCTTGGGCATTGGCGTCAGGCTGCCGTCCGGTTGCTCGATGAAGGTCTCGTGGGGCGGAGGGGGCGGCGGGCCATAATGGTGAAACCAGAAGAATGCCAGCGCGTGGGCCAGCACAATCGCCACCAGCAACACGCCGAACAGCCGCCCGAACAGGGTGTTGAAGGCGTTGCGCATCAGCCGATATCTCGGGCGTCGAACAGGTAGCCTTCACCGCGTACGGTCTTGATCAACTGCGGGGCCTTGGGGTCGTCCCCCAGCTTCTGGCGCAGGCGCGAGACCAGCAGGTCAATACTGCGATCAAAGGCCTCGATGGAGCGACCCCGGGCCGCGTCCAGCAATTGTTCACGGCTCAGTACCCGGCGCGGGCGCTCGATAAACACCCACAGCAAACGGAATTCGGCGTTGGACAGCGGCACCACCAGCCCGTCGTCGGCCACCAGCTGGCGCAGCACGCTGTTGAGGCGCCAGTTGTCGAAGCGGATATTCGCCCGCTGCTCGGTGCGGTCATCCCGCACCCGGCGCAGGATGGTCTGGATGCGCGCTACCAGTTCACGGGGCTCGAAGGGCTTGGACATGTAGTCGTCGGCCCCCAGTTCCAGGCCGATAATGCGGTCGGTAGGTTCGCAGCGGGCGGTGAGCATCAGGATCGGGATGTCCGATTCCGCCCGCAGCCAGCGGCACAGCGACAGGCCGTCTTCGCCCGGCAGCATCAGGTCGAGCACCACCACGTCGAAGGTCTCGGCTTGCATGGCCTGGCGCATGGCCGCGCCATCGGTCACGCCGCTGGCGAGAATGTTGAAGCGTGCCAGGTAATCGATCAGCAGTTCGCGGATCGGCACGTCGTCGTCGACAATCAGTGCGCGGGTATTCCAGCGTTTGTCTTCACCGACAAGCGAGGCTTTTTGATCGTCATTCAGCACAGGAGTCAGGGTTTGCATGGTGCGATCATCTACCTGGTTGGCCGCCGGGCCGAAGTTCGGCGGAGAGGTTGTTGCGTTCAGCATAGGCGCCCAGCCCCGGGGCTGGAAGTTCTGTACGATGGTTCACGTGTGCGAGGCTAATCTTCGGGGGTATTGCAGGCATGTCGGGAATGTATCTGTTTCGACACAATTGCCCGGGAGCCCGCAATCTGGCGGCTAAATCGCGAATTACCGATCATCGGATCCCGCAAACCCGCTGCTTGCGCTACAATCCGCGCCGATTTCGACTTGCCTGAGAGCCCATTCCAATGTCCGCCTGCCAGACTCCTATCATCGTCGCCCTGGATTACCCCACTCGTGACGCCGCACTGAAGCTGGCTGACCAGTTGGACCCCAAGCTTTGCCGGGTCAAGGTTGGCAAGGAACTGTTCACCAGTTGTGCCGCCGAAATTGTCGGCACCTTGCGTGACAAAGGGTTCGAGGTGTTCCTCGACCTGAAATTCCACGATATCCCCAACACCACCGCGATGGCGGTCAAGGCCGCCGCCGAAATGGGCGTGTGGATGGTCAACGTGCACTGCTCCGGCGGCTTGCGCATGATGGCTGCGTGCCGTGAAGTGCTCGATCAGCGCAGCGGCCCCAAGCCACTGCTGATTGGCGTGACCGTGCTGACCAGCATGGAGCGTGAAGACCTGGCCGGCATCGGCCTGGACATCGAGCCACAGGAACAAGTGCTGCGCCTCGCGGCCCTGGCGCAAAAGGCTGGCCTGGACGGCCTGGTGTGCTCGGCGCTGGAAGCCCAGGCGCTGAAGACCGCCCACCCGGCGCTGCAACTGGTGACCCCGGGGATTCGCCCGGCGGGCAGCGCCCAGGACGACCAGCGTCGCATCCTGACCCCGCGCCAGGCCCTGGATGCCGGTTCCGATTACCTGGTGATCGGTCGCCCGATCAGCCAGGCGGCCGACCCGGCCAAGGCGCTGGCAGCGGTAGTTGCCGAGATTGCCTGACCTACCCGACCTGAAGCGGGCACGGTAAAAAAATGTGGGAGCGGGCTTGCTCGCGAAGGCGGTAGAGCAGTCACCTTATGCATTGACTGTCACACCGCCTTCGCGAGCAAGTCGAACCGTCGCACCGCCGCTCCCACATTTGGTTCTGCGGTGTGTCAGTTGACCTTCAACACCAACTTCCCAAAGTTCTCACCGTTGAACAGTTTCATCAGCGTTTCCGGGAACGTCTCCAGCCCCTCGACTATATCTTCCTTGCTCTTGAGCTTGCCCTGAGCCATCCAGCCGGCCATTTCCTGCCCGGCAGCGGCAAAATTCGCCGCGTGGTCCATCACCACAAACCCTTCCATGCGCGCACGATTGACCAGCAGTGACAGGTAGTTGGCCGGCCCTTTGACAGCTTCCTTGTTGTTGTACTGGCTGATGGCGCCGCAGATCACTACGCGGGCTTTCAATGCCAGGCCGCTGAGCACGGCATCGAGAATGTCCCCGCCGACGTTATCGAAATACACGTCCACACCTTTCGGGCACTCGCGCTTGAGGCCGGCATGCACGTCTTCGTTCTTGTAGTCGATGGCTGCATCAAAACCCAGTTCATCCACCAGGAACCTGCATTTGTCGGCGCCGCCAGCGATGCCTACCACGCGGCAGCCTTTAATCTTGGCAATCTGCCCGGCAATGCTGCCCACCGCGCCTGCCGCGCCGGAGATCACCACGGTCTCGCCGGCCTTGGGCGCGCCGGTGTCCAGCAGGGCGAAGTAAGCGGTCATGCCGGTCATCCCCAGCGCCGACAGATAACGCGGCAACGGCGCCAGTTTCGGATCGACCTTGTAGAAACCCCGCGGCTCACCGAGGAAGTAATCCTGCACACCCAAGGCACCGTTGACGTAGTCGCCCACGGCAAATTTCGGGTTGTTCGACGCGATCACCTTGCCTACGCCCAAGGCGCGCATGACTTCGCCGATACCCACCGGTGGAATGTAGGATTTGCCCTCGTTCATCCAGCCACGCATGGCCGGGTCCAGGGACAGGTATTCGTTGTGCACCAGCACCTGGCCGTCCTGGGGTTTACCCACCGGCACTTCCTGGTAAGTGAAGGTGTCCCGCGTGGCCGCGCCGACCGGGCGTTTGGCGAGCAGGAATTGGCGGTTGGTCTGGGCAGTCATGGCAGCGACTCTTGAGAAGTGGACCTTGAGTGATAGACCCTTCGGGCTGCACCGGCAAGGTGCGCGGCACCTGCGAATGCCCACCGATCCACTGCAATGATAGTGATGAGGGTGCCGTTATCACTGCGGCTCATGGTTCGCCAACCGGGCTTTTGATAGTGCTGACGCGCCGATGGTGGCTCTGGCTAGACTGGGGTCATCGAGCATCCCCATCGAAGGAACATCCACCATGAGCATGACATTTTCCGGCCAGGTCGCCCTGGTGACCGGTGCGGCCGCCGGCATTGGCCGCGCCACTGCGCTGGCGTTCGCCGCTGAAGGCTTGAAAGTCGTAGTCGCCGACCTGGACGCGGCTGGCGGCGAGGGCACTGTGGCGCTGATTCATCAGGCCGGTGGCGAAGCGGTGTTTGTGCGCTGCAATGTCACCCTCGAAGCGGACGTGCAGCAGTTGATGCAGCAGACCGTGGCCACCTATGGCCGGTTGGACTATGCCTTCAACAACGCCGGGATCGAGATCGAGAAGGGCAAGCTGGCGGACGGCAGCCTGGATGAGTTCGACGCAATCATGGGCGTCAACGTCAAGGGCGTGTGGCTGTGCATGAAGTATCAACTGCCGTTGCTGCTGGCTCAGGGCGGCGGCGCCATCGTCAACACGGCTTCTGTGGCAGGGCTTGGGGCGGCGCCGAAGATGAGTATCTATGCCGCGTCCAAGCACGCGGTGATCGGCCTGACCAAGTCGGCGGCGATCGAGTACGCGAAAAAGAAAATCCGCGTCAACGCGGTATGCCCGGCCGTGATCGACACCGATATGTTCCGCCGTGCCTATGAAGCTGACCCGCGCAAAGCCGAATTTGCCGCCGCCATGCACCCGGTCGGGCGTATCGGCAAGGTCGAGGAGATCGCCAGCGCAGTGCTTTATCTGTGCAGCGACGGTGCTGCCTTCACCACGGGCCAGGCATTGGCGGTGGACGGTGGCGCGACCGCGATTTAGGAAGTGAGACGGATGCCATTCAGAAAAGCGTTGGAGGCGCTGTGGGGTTTTTCCGCAGGTGGCCAGATGCCGCACCTGAATGTGTTTCACTAGGTAAATAATTCAATTAAATCAATGATTTAATAAATCTTGATCGCGGCTGTCATTGGGCTTCTGTGCTTAACTGGTTTGGGTTAAATGACAACAGTTTAAGTGAGTGGCTCATGGATTTAGGGATCGATCGACAAGCCCTTGTACCGGTAGTGCAGCAAATCGTCAGTGCGCTGGCCGCCTGGATTCGCGAGAGCGGCGCCAGCCCCGGGACGCGGTTGCCCTCGGTGCGGCAACTGGCCCACGAGAACCTGCTCAGTCAGTCCAGCGTCATCGAGGCGTTCGAGCGGATGGTTGCCCAAGGGGTGCTGGCCTCAAGGCAAGGCGCCGGTTTCTGTGTGGCCCAGCCACCCGCCGAGCGTGGTCTTCGCGGTGAAAACCAATGGTATGAGGGCGCCGAGTCGGGGTGGGGCGCCTTCATCGACAATCAACTGGGCGAACTGAAACTGGGATGCGGCTGGCTGCCGGACACCTGGCGCGAGAGCGACGACATCAGCTACGCGATTCGTGAAGTCACCCGCACCGACACCGCGGCCGTCTTCAACTACAGCACGCCGCTGGGCCTGCCGGCCCTGCGTGAACAGCTGCTCAAGCGCCTGGCGCACATCCAGGTGGCAACCCGGGTCGAGCATATCCTCACCACCCACGGTGCGAGCCATGCCCAGGACCTGCTGATCCGCACGCTGCTCAAGGCCGGCGACACCGTGGTGGTGGAAAGCCCGGGGTACGGCAACCTTTACCGCCAACTGGCCTTTCATGGTGTCAAGCTGCTGGAAGTGCCGCGCACCCGTGGCGGCCCGGACATGCATGCCCTGGAAGCGCTATTGCGCGGGCACCGGCCCAAGTGCCTGTTCATCAACAGCCTGTATCACAACCCCACCGGCACCAGCCTGTCCCTGGCGGTGGCCGAGCGCTTGCTGCAACTGGCCCATTCCCAGGACTTCTTCATCATCGAGGAGGACGTCTATGGCGACCTGCAACATGCTACGTGCACCCGGTTGTCGGCGTTGCCCCACGAGGACCGGGTGATCTATGTCTCGAGTTTTTCCAAGACCCTCAGCAGCGCCTTGCGGGTGGGGTACCTCACGGCCAGCGGGGCGATCATCGCGCAATTGGCCAGGGTCAAGACCTTGACCGGCATCGGCACCTCGCGGTTTGCCGAGGCGGTGGTGGCGACGTTGCTGGCCAATGGTACCTACCGCAAGTGGGTGCAACGCCTGCGCCGGCGGCTGAGCACGGAAATGGCCATGACCCTGCAGGTGCTGGAAGACGAAGAGTGGGAGGTGTTTGCGGTGCCGGCGGGGGGCATGTTCCTCTGGGCGCGCCCTGGTGTCGGCGACCGTTCCACCGTGCAGGCGCGGGCTCGCCGGCTGGGGGTGTTGCTGTCGCCGGGGACGCTTTTCAGCCCGACGGGCGAATCCAGCGACTGGCTGCGCATCAATGTGGCCTACGCTTCTGATCAGCGTGCACTGGCGTTGTTCAAGGCCATGGGGCCGGCAGGATCGACCTCTACCATTCTGAAAACGACGAGGATGTAGCTTTTTGCCATTATTGTGGCGCCAAACCCTTGTATTCAGTGCCCCGGGGTTGCGAATCTCGCTGCATCGAAACCTGGCTTGATGGCATTCGCCATTGCAAGAGGACTCAAGTGCAATGATTTCTGCCGTGCAACGACGTTTTGCCAACCTCGGTATGGCCAAGAAACTGGGCTTGGGCTTTGCCCTGGTACTGCTGTTGACGGCATTGGTGGCCGCGATTGGCGTATGGTCGCTGCAAACCGTTGGCCAGCGCTTCGAGGGCCTTAAAGCCATGTCGGCGCTCAACAGCGGCTTGCTCAAGGTGCGCTTGATCGAGCAGGACTACGCGTTGCATGCCGACCCCAAGTCGGTGGACGCCTTGCACGAAAGTGTCGACGCGTTGGCGGCCCAGGCGGTAATTCTCAAGGCCCAGTCGCCTGCCAATGTCCCGGTGATGAGCGACGTCGAGCAGGCGCTGGCGGCGTATCGCAAGGCGTTCGATGAGTTTGTCGAGCTGACCCAGACCAAGGACCTGGCGCTGGAAATGGCCAGTTGGTCGGTCTCCAGTGTCGCCAACAACCTTGATGTGTTGCAGGCCGGGCTGGCGGACGACGGCGCCTATGGCCTCAAGGAAAGCCAGGGCAAGGAAGGTGCCGAATTCATCGAGCAGGCGGGGCAGGTCAGCCAGGTCTCGCGCCTGATGCTGCAGGCCATGAACGAAGCGCACGTGCGCCTGGACCAGAGCCGCAAGGGCGATGACGAGAACGCCGAGCAGGGCAAGATCGAGCAGGCCGATCAGGCCCTGGCCCAGGTCGAACAGCTGAAAACCACCGTCAAGGATCCTGGCTACCAAACCGTGCTTAACGAAGTGTCCGGGCATATCGCGGCCTTCAGCGAAAAACTCGGCGAATACACCGGGCTGCTGGCCCAGGAAAAAGTCGTCTACAAGCAGTTGCACGAACGTGCAGCCGAAGTGGTCACCCGGGTCAATCAGGCCTACGACGCAGAAGACCTGTCGATGCAGGCGCAGTTGAAGAAAAGCGCGTTGCTGATCATCGGTTCTTCGGCGTTGGCGTTATTGGTCGGGCTGATTGCCGCGTGGATCATCACCCGTTTGATCGTTGCACCGCTGCGCAGCGTGATTGCAGTGGCCCAGCAGATTGCCGCCGGTGATCTCAGTGGCCGCATGGAAGTCAGTCGCCGGGACGAGATGGGCCAGTTGATGCTCGCGATGCAACAGATGAGCAGCGGCCTGAGCAGCATGGTCAGCGGGTTGCAGGCGGGTATCGAGCAACTGGCCAGCTCGGCCCATTCGCTGTCCAGCGTCACCGAGCAGACCAATATCGAGGTCAGCAGCCAGAAGGAAGAAACCGAGCAGGTGGCCACGGCCATGAACCAGATGACCGCCACCGTGCACGATGTGGCGCGCAACGCCGAAGAAGCGGCCCAGGCGGCGCAGACGGCGGATGACAAGGTCGACAGCGGCCAGCAGGTGGTGCGCCAGAGCTTGCAGCGTATCGAGTTGCTGGCCAGCTCCGCGACCTCCGCCAGTACCAGCATCGAAAGCCTGAGCGCGGAGATCCAGACTATCGGTACCGTCCTTGAGGTGATCAAGAGCGTGGCCGAGCAAACCAACCTGCTGGCGCTGAATGCGGCCATCGAGGCAGCGCGGGCGGGCGAGCAGGGCCGCGGTTTTGCCGTGGTGGCCGACGAGGTGCGGGCGCTGGCCAAGCGCACCCAGCAATCGACCGAGGAAATCGAACGGTTGGTGAGTACCTTGCGCAGCGCTGCGCAGGCTTCGGTGCAGCAGATCAGGCAGAGCGGCGAACTGGTCAAGCTGGCGGTCAGTGATGCCCTGGAAACCGAAAGCGCCCTGGGCAGCATCGCGGCGGCGGTGTCGTTGATCCAGCAGATGAACCAGCAGATTGCCGCAGCGGCCGAAGAGCAAAGCTCGGTGGCCGAGGAAATCAACCGCAGCGTCACCAGCATCCGTGCGAGTGCCGATCAATCGGCGTTGAGCATGCAGGGCAATGCAGCGTCGAGCATCGAGCTGGCGCAGTTGGGTACGGAGCTTAAGGGGATGGTCGGGCACTTCCGCCTTTGATCACCGCAGGCCTGCGGCGATCAAAGGGCAGGGCGGTCAGGCGTTGTTGGCCAGGAAGGTCAGCAGCGCTTCGTTGACGAAATCGGGGTTTTCCCGGCTGGAGATATGCCCGGCGTGCGGAATCAACGTCAGCGCGCAGCCGATCAAGGCCGCCATTTCTTCTGATTCGGCCGGTGGGCGTGGCTTGTCCTGCTCGCCACACATCACCAGGGTGGTGTCGGTGTCGAGGCGCGCCAGTTGTTCCAGCACATCCGCGCGGCTGAAGATAATCCGGCCCAGGGGCACGATGCTGTGCACCAGGCGCTCCTTGGGGAAGGCCTGCAGTGCGTTGCGGAAATCCTGGTACAAGGCCGACTCCCGGTCGATACCGGGACGGAAGAAGATCGGCGCCACCACATCCAGCAGCGGTTCCGGAATGGCGCCGGCGTCTTCGATCATCTTGAACAGCGAAAAGTAGTATTGGCGAGTGGCTTCCGGCTCGGCGCCCAGGTGCGTGTCCATCAGCACCAGGCTGTTGACCCGCCCGGGTGCCAGCAGCGCCAGGCGTGCGCCCCACATGCCGCCGACCGACAAGCCCACGAGGTTGACCTGGGCAATGTCCAGGTGATCCAGCAGCGCCAGGTGCTGGCGTGCGAGGTCGTCCAGGGATGCAGTGTTTGCAGGCAGTGCGCCGGACTCGCCGTGGCCCCAAAGCTCGGGGACGATCACCCGGTACTGTTGCGACAGCGCTTCGATCTGCGGCGCCCACATCTGGCTGTCCCACAGGTAGCTGGAACCGAGGAGAACGGCCGGGCCGGTGCCCTGGTCGAGGTAATGCAGCGGTTGTCCATCGATGAGCACGACAGGCATGGCGAAGCCCTTTTCGTTAACGGAGAGAGGGGCCTTTTTTACGCTATTCGAGGGGAAGGGGATAGGTGCAGAGTGATGGCATGTGGCGAGCGGGTTTGCCGCCCACCACAATGGCAGGGGATCAGTCGTAGATGGCTTTCTTCTTCCAGTCGGCGTCCGCATCCACCACTTTCAAGCCTTCGGTCAATTCGTTGACCTCGTCTTCAGCCGGTTCAAGGTTGGACAGCACCATGGAGTTGGCGCGCGCCAGCTGTTTCTCGAGCAATTGCAGCTGCTGGCTGTACACCACCGGCTCCGGTTGCTTGCGCAGGTACTGCACGCCGCGTTCGAACGCCAGGCGAGCCTGGCCCGGCTGGCCTTGTTGCAGCGCGTGCTGGCCCAGGTTGTTGAAGAACTCGATGTGCAGCAGCACCAGGATATGGCGAATTTCCTTGATCCAGTGCTTGGCTTCATTGGTCGGCAGGAAACCGTCCTGGGCCGCTCGGGTCACCTGGCCATGCAGTGCTTCGAGCAGGAAACGTACATCCTTGGCCTTGGCTTCGGTCTGGATCGGGCCGGGCGGGTTGTTCACCGGAATCGATTCGCCCTGGGCCACCAGCGCGTTGAGTTCAGTGATGCGTGCCTTGAGCGACGCATTGGACTTGTCGAGGTTCAGCAGGCGCTGGTTGACGTTGAGCTCCAGGCGGGTCAGCAGCAACTTGAGTCGCGGCGTCATCAACTGGCCAGGGAAGGTCTCGGTGATTTCGCCGCAGCGGCGTAGCCGGTCATTGAGTTCGATCCGGGTCCGGTTCTTTTCCAGCTTATTGTTTTCCACCACGTGGTTCATGTAGCCAATGGCGATCAGTATTACGATCCCGGCTATTACCAGCAGGGTGATCATGAGTGGTGTCACCGGTGTGACCTCTTTATGGGGTTTGCATTGAAGTGTAGTGACTGGTGCAGTGACCGGATAGGACTGAGCGACCAGTTGCGTCAGTAGTTTCTTCTATATAGCGGGGCAGTCCCTGCGTAGATGCACATTGCCATCATTTGCTGTGGCGAACTATAGCGCCTTGTGGAACGCCAGAATATAGGCGCCAAAGCCTGGACGGCGAGAAACCCTTGCAACCCCCGTAAACCACGGCGAAGTCATTGATTTAAATAAATTTATCCTTGGGGGTTGACGACCTCCCAATCCATCCATAGAATGCGCGCCACTTACAGCGTAAAGCACACAGCGAAACGCGGTAGGGAGTGAATGTTGTACGTGTGTCCCCTTCGTCTAGTGGCCTAGGACACCGCCCTTTCACGGCGGTAACAGGGGTTCGAGTCCCCTAGGGGACGCCATATGCGGGAATAGCTCAGTTGGTAGAGCACGACCTTGCCAAGGTCGGGGTCGCGAGTTCGAGTCTCGTTTCCCGCTCCAAATTTAAGCAGTGTTGCCCTCGGGCGGCACTGAGTGAAACCAGGGCGTAATCTTCGGATTTAATCTCTGGGCACTGAAATACACACCATGTGTTTCAGTAGCGTGTCCCCTTCGTCTAGTGGCCTAGGACACCGCCCTTTCACGGCGGTAACAGGGGTTCGAGTCCCCTAGGGGACGCCATTTGCGGGAATAGCTCAGTTGGTAGAGCACGACCTTGCCAAGGTCGGGGTCGCGAGTTCGAGTCTCGTTTCCCGCTCCATATTTAACGAAAACGCCGATCAGCAATGATCGGCGTTTTTGTTTGTGGGTTTTTTGTGAGCCGGAGTGCAATGCCCCGGCCCACGTTGCGTTTGTACCGCTAGAAATTATCCATCGCATGGCACATCGATAGCCTTCCCGATGGCGTCGGTTCAATCGGACTCCATCGTTCGGCACCTTTCGGCAGCTCAGCAAGCTCGAATGAGCAACTCCCGGACATTGATGCTCGCACCATGTAGTCCATGCCGGGCTTGGGGATAAAGGTCATGGTGTTGAAACATTGCCGGCCATATTGCGGCAACCCAAGGTAATGAAAGGCAATGGGCGTGTTCGCCGGAATCACCTGTTCGGACGACACCGCACCGTCCCAGGTGTAAATCGGCCCCGGCATCCCCAGGCTTGCGCCATTGCGGTCGGCGAAGCCGGATTTGGCGGACACCATCACGCCTGCTCCGGGAACATTCCAGTCCAGGCAATCGCGCCCGGGCACTGCGCGCACCATGCCGTCGCTGATAATGCGCAAGCGCGCCGTCTCGGCAGACGGTGGCGCTGTATAGGCGGTGTTGAGGGAGCGGACGTTATATACCTGGCCACAGCCGCTGAGAAGAACCAGGAACAGGGCGGGAATTACACGTAAGGTTCTCATGGCTGGCGGCAGTTCTGGCTGACCGACAGATGCGGCGCGGGCTCAAGCTTGACCATCTGCAAGCCATTAGCACCCTGGAAGATAAAATATTTGTTGCGACAATCCTTAAACGTCTCCGAGTAACCTTCAGCCCGGAATGCTTCCCCGTCGATCTCCCTGGTCACCGTATTGTTGCTGCTGACCACGGCGAGCACCTGCTCATAGCTCTCGCCCATCTTCACCCCGGGCTCACCGGTGGTGGTCATCGAATTGGCGCAGCCGCCAAGCCCGATGGCCGCCCAAACCAGCGCGGCACCGTACAGTCCACTGCGTGTGTTGTTCATCCCTGCTCTCCCTCCATGAGTTATGCAGGGTTGGTCAGCGCAAAGGCGAAAAAGTGCAACCTGGATATCTGGCAATGTGATATTGCCCGCAAAGCCATGCCATTTGCGGGCAACAGCTTAAGGTTTGCCCGGATGCGGCTGCGGGTACTCACTCGTCACTTCCAGTGCCTTGGCGTACGGCCCGTCCCACAGCTGTTCGTGTAAATCTCCCACGCGCTTGGCCATCGCCTCACTGCGCATCACCACTTCCAGGTTGCGCGAGTTATCGAAATAACCCCCCAGCCAGTTACTGGTGCCCACCCACGCCACTTGCCCGTCGATTTCCATGGTCTTGCTGTGGATCACCCGCGCATAAGGAATGAATCCTTGCTTGGCCTCGGGCAGCGTGACGATCTTGACCTCGACATTCGGCAGCACCGCCAGGCTTTTCAGGTACGGCAATTCCAGTGCTTCGGTGTTCCAGTTGGATACCATCAACTTGATCGAGACCCCGCGCGCTGCCGCTGCACGTACTGCATTGTCGATCATCGCGTAGTAAGGCCGGGTTCTGTCAGGTCCATAGGACAGCGGCGCGTAGTCCAGCAGTTGTACGCGCACTTCCTTTTTCGCCTCGCCCAGCAGACGTGGCAGTTCCAGCTGCGAATCACCCACACCCGGCGGGTTGTAGCGCTGGGGGCTGGCTACCAGGTAGTTGCCGGTGCGTGCCGGTGTGGCGCCTGTGGCGGGCAGGGCAACAGGCTGGTTGTCGGCCAACGCAGCCTGGGCCTGCCAGTCCTGTTCAAAAATGGCCTGGGTCTGGGCGACGACATTTGCATCACTGATCAACAGCCCGGTTTCGTGGATATGCTCCAGCGAACGCCAGTCGAAGTTCTGGCTGCCGATAAACGCCTGCTTGCCATCCACAACCATATACTTGGCGTGGATGATCCCGCCACTCAGCTTGCCATAGGGCAGGATGCGGAAGGTCAGGTTGGGAATGGCTTTCAGGCGCTCCAGGGTCGAGGCTTCCGACAGCCGCACGCCTTTTTCTTCCAGCAGGAAGCGAATTTTCACCCCGCGTTTGCCGGCGGCTTCCAGGTGTTCAATCACCTTGTCCATCACCGAGCCAGGATGGTCGGCCGCGTAGAACTGGCCGATGTCGATGCGGCTTTTCGCGCCGTCGAACAGCTGGATCCACACGGGGCCGGGCTGGCGCAGATCGGCGGTGCCAAGTTGGGTGTCCACTGGCACGGTGTGTACCAACTCAAATCCCGGAATTGAAAAGTCCGCCTGGGCAAGCGGACTGAGGAGCAGGCCTGCAAGGCCGGCGATACGTAATTTCAGCGATATGGACATAGGCGTCTCATCGGGCAAAAAAAGGGCGGGCGCATGATGCGCCCGCCCCGGGAAGGTCACGCAGTGCGGGTGTGCAGCGGGGTCGGTACCAGGTGCGGCACTTCACCCTGCACGCGGGCACCGGTTGCCGCGCGGATCAGCAGGATTTTCAGCTGGTCGTTGATGCGCTCCAGGCTGTCCTGGAAGAAGTTGTGGAACACCACGCAGAACAGCGCGATGGCGATACCCAAACCCGTGGCGAACAGGGCCGTACCGATACCACCGGAAATCTGGCCCGGGTCGGACACACCGGCACTGGCCAGCGCCTTGAAGGTGTCGATGATGCCGAGGATGGTCCCCAACAGGCCGAGCAGCGGCGCGGCGGTGGTGATGGTTTCGATGATCCACAGGCTGCGGGACAGCGGCGCGCGGGTCTTGAGGTACTGGGTTTCGATCTCGTCGTCCAGGTCCTTGCGCGAACCATGGGACGCCTTCTGCGCCAGGATCGGCAGCACCATGCTCAGCGGCAGGCTGTCACGGCGAGTCAGGTTTTCCGGCAGGTCGCGTTCGCTGTGCACATTGGCGCCCAGCACTTCGGTCAATGCACGGGCCTGGCGGCGCACGTAGGCGAAGTAGATGCCACGTTCGATGGTGATGAAGATTGCAATCGCCAGTGCGGCGTACATCACATAAAAGGTGATTTGGTGAAGCAGGTTCATGTCCATGATGCTGAGCCTCGCAGTTAGAAATTGGCTTCCAGGGAAACGGTGACGGTGCGGTCAAGCCCAACGATGTAGGCCGGGTCGCCATCGCGGAAACCGCTGTAGCTCGCCGAGTTGGTCTTGGTGGTGTACACGCCGTCCAGGTACTTCTTGTCGAACAGGTTGTCGACGTTCAGGCGCAGGGTTGCGTCCTTGACGACTTTCTTGTCCACCGGCAGGTAGATACCGGCGCCGAGGTTGAAGATGGTGCGGGCGGAGATGGCTTCGTCGTTGGTCAGGTCGCCATAGAGCTTGCTGGTGAACTTGCCGCCGAAGGTGCCGTAGAAGCGCCCGTCGTCATAGCCGATGTTGGCCGCCAGCATGTTGGTCGGCACGTTGGCGAACTGCTTGCCGCTGGTGGGCAGCACGATCGGCTTGCCGGCGCTGTAGACGGTCAGGTCGTCCTGCTGCTTGGAGCTGGTGTAGGTGTAGGAGGTGTAGTAGTTGAAGTTGTGCGGCAGCTTGCCGCTCCACTCCAGTTCCAGGCCTTTGTTGATGACGGTGCCGGCGTTGATGTCGGCGGAATCACCGTTGCTGTCCAGGGAGGTGAGCTGGCGATTCTTGAACTGCATGTAGAACAGGGTCGCGGCGAGGGTGCTGTCTTCGCCGGTGTAGCGCCAGCCCAGTTCCTGGTTCCAGCTGAGTTCCGGCTTGGAGTCGAGGGAGCCGACGCCTTTGTCGTACAGCACGTAGTTCTGTGGAATACGCATGTTGCGCGACAGGCTGTAGAACAACTGGTCACGCTCGTCGAGCTGGTATTTCAGGCCGGCGTTGGGCAGCAGTTTGTTGTAGGTCTGGCTGGCCTTGCCGGGTTGCTCGGTGAGGCTGCCGTGGTTGGTGCCGTCACGCTCGACGTTCATGTAGGCAATGCCCGCGATCAACGTCCAGTCCGAGTTGATGTACCAGGTGTCCTGGGTCCAGACCTTTTGCGCCGGCGTCACGGTGTAGCGGTCGCGACCCTGTACGGTGTTGCCGTTGGCGTCGACCACGGAGTTGCCGTCGGGCCAGGTATCGCTTGGCTTGCCGTTGTTCTTGAGGGCAATGAACGGTTGGGTCTGGCTTTGGCGGGCGCGTTCATACCAGTAGCCGAATTGCAGGCTGTGGTCGCCCAGGTCCCAGTTCAGCTTGGTGGTGATGCCCGGGCGCCAGGTCTGGGTGCGCGAAGGGCGGTAGTAAACGCCGGTGGTCGCGGAACCGTCGGCGTTGTATTGAGCCTGTGTCGGCAGGTTGCCGAGGTCGAAAACGCCGCCCTTGTTCGAGCCACTGTTCAGCGCATAGGCCGAGGAGCCCACGCCGCTGCCGTTGCCGTAGTAGTAATACGGGATCACCGAGAGGGACAGGTTGTCGCTCAGCTTGTACTGGGTGTTGAGCACGGCGGTAAAGGTTTGGAACGGGTTCTGCGCCAGGTCGTAGTAGCTGCTGACCTTGCCGTTGGCGCCCACCGCCGGTGTCGCCGGGTACGGGTCGTACTTGCGGCCGTACTGCTGGAACTGTGCCTTGGTCAACTGGCTGTAACTGTTGTTGTCCTGCTCGTGGTACTTGAGGATCAGGTTGGCGGTGTTGCCGTTGCCGGCGTCGAAGAAGCTGTTCCACTCCACCTTGTCCGCACGTACGGCACCCGAGCCGCGCCACATCTGGCCTTCGGTGTGGGAGGCCGACAGCCAGTTGCTCAGGCCGTTGACTTCACCGGTATTGAGGCGGGCGAAGGTCTTGCGGGTGGCGTTGCTGCCGACCACTTGCTTGACGAAGGCACCGGTTTCCTTGGTGGGGCGAATGGTCACGATGCCGATGTTGCCGCCGCTGGAACCGATGTGCGGGCCGTCGGCTTCCGACGAGCCCTGGGTGACGAAAATCTGGTCGATGTTTTCCGGGTCGCCCAACAGGTTGGAGTACAACGCGTAGTTGCCGGAGTCGTTGATCGGCATGCCGTCCACCGACATACCGACCTGGTCGGAGTTCATGCCGCGCATGGTGAAGCGGAAGCCCGAGAGGCCGGTGTTGTCTTCACTGGAGATGTTCAGGCCCGGGGTGTACTTGAGCTTGTCGATGGCGTTGCCGGTGGCCGTCTGTTTGTCCAATGCTTCCTTGGTGATGGTCGAGCGGCCCTTGGCGCTCTCTTCCTGGACCATGTAACCGCCCCCAGCGGTTGCCTTGCCCTGTACCCCAATAGTCCCGACGTCACTGTCGCTGGTATCTGCCATGACCACTCCATGGGTCATGCTCGTCGCGGCAACGAGTGCCAGATGAATCCGGGTGAACTTCATCACTGTCGTCCTGGTGGTGTGTGCTTATTGCACGCTGTAGTTGAAGGTGGCGGTGAAGCGCTGCTCGTTACGTCCACCGAAGGCTTGTTCGGGGAACGGTTTCACCTGCTTGATACGGCGCAGGCTGTTGGTGGCGGCCCGGTTGAGCAGCATGCTCGGCGCCGGGGTCTGGATCCCGGAGTCGAGGACGCGGCCTTGGCGGTCCACCATTAACCAGACCACCACCTCGCCACTCGGGCGTTCAAGGGACGCCTGGCGCCCGGTGGGGTATTGCTTGTAGCTGTCCAACTCGTTGCGCAAGCCCTTGAGGTAGCCGCCTTCCAGTGCCTGGCCGTCGACTTTCGGCGGCGCCGGTGGCGCAGCGGGTGCTGGCGTGGGAGCGGGAGCGGCTTGCACCGGCTTGGCGGCCACCGGAGCTGGCGCAGGCACAGGCGTTGGCTTGGCGACCACGGGCTTGGGCACCGGTTTTGGCTTGGGCTCAGGCTTTGGCAGTGGTTTGGGGATCGGCTTGGGTGGCGGAGGCGGAGGGGCAGGTTCGGCCTCCTCGTCTTCGATCACCGGCGGCGGTGGCGGCGGTTCTTCCACCACGGGCTCGGGGACCACTTCCGGCTCGGGCTCCACCAGCGCGAGTTCAACCGCCGACTCGTCGTACTGCGGCTGGATCTTCAGGGGTTGGGACTGGATACCCAGTGCAATCAGCACCAGGGCGATCAGGGCCGGGACACTGCCCAGCAGCCGACGCGCACGAAACAAGGCATACATGATCAGGACTTTTTCGTGGCGATGGAGACAGAGGTAAAGCCACCCAGGCGCAGGGTGTCCATCACCTCGACCAGGCGCGACACTTCCACGCCTTTGTCGCTGTTGACGATGATCGTCGACTTGGTGTCTGGCTTCTCGCCGGTCTTGAGTGCAGGCACCAGCGCGTCGACGGTCAGGTCCTTGCCATCGAGCTGCAGCTGACCTTCCAGGCCCAGGGTCAGGATGAATTTATTTTGCGGCTTGAGCTGCTGTGAACTGCTGGCGCTCGGCAGCTGAGTCTTCATGCCCAGGGCCGGAATCACGTTCAAACTCACCAGTACAAAAAACACCAACAGGAACATCATCACGTCGATCATCGGGATCAGTTCGATGTGTGCCTTGCGTTTTTTGGGTTCATCCCAAGTTCTCATTCCGCTACCCCGCAGTTGATTAGGGGCGACACGCTAGCAACCAAAAATGACCGAATGGTTAACTTTAATTTAAGCTTTTAAGGCTCTAGGACGCGTCTTACAGACGACTCGTGGGTCTATTTATCTACGTAATGAAACTGACACGACGCGGGTACATTCTTGGAGAATTTATTTCGCGAGTCCCCCTGCATGAGCATTGCACTGCCGCATTTATCCACCCCGCGACTGCTGTTGAAGCCTCTGCAAAAGGAGCAGGCCGAGACGTTGTCGGTGCTGGCCAACGATCCCGATATTGCGAACAACACGGCTGCGATTCCATCGCCTTACACCTTGGAAACCGCACACGCCTTTATTGATGGCCAGGCAGAGAATTACCGCTCGGGGCATTCACTGGGGCTGGGGATTCATCTGCGGGAAACTGGCGAATTGATCGGCGTGATCAGTCTCAGATTATCTGCTGCTCATCGAAGTGGGCATCTCGGGTATTGGGTGGCCGCCCATTCTCGAAGCCAGGGTTATGCCGCCGAAGCAGCGGCGCAGATCATGGCGTTTGGGTTCAGCGAATTGGCGCTGCAGCGTGTGGGCAGCCAGTGCTTTGCTCGTAACAAAGGGTCCGCTCGGGTCATGGAAAAAATTGGCTTGGGTTACGAAGGGTGCATGAAGGGCGCCTTCCTCAAGAATGGGGTGCACGAGGACATGTTGTTGTATGGCCTGGTGCGTGCCGATTGGAAGGAGCGCAGTTGATGAGTGTGAATCACGATCGCCGTCGCGTACTGGGCGGGCTTGCAGTTGCCACGGCGTTTTCGATCCTCAGCCCGTTTGCCCGTAGTGCAGGCATCGACTATCCCTTCACCCTCGGTGTGGCGTCAGGCGATCCATTGCCCGATGGTTTCGTGATCTGGACGCGCCTCGCGCCGCTATTCAATGCCGCCGACGGTCGGGGTGGCCTGAACCGAGCGGTGCCGGTGCGCTGGAAGGTGGCCCGCGATGCAGCGATGACGCACGTTGTGCGCCAGGGCGAGGTGATGGCCAGCGAGCGTTTCGCCCATTCGGTGCATGTGGAAGTGAGCGGGTTGGAGGCGGGTCGACCTTACTGGTACCAGTTCGAGGGCCTCGGTGCGCAAAGCCCGGTGGGCCAGTCGCGCACAGCGCCGGCGGTGCATGCCATGGCATCGGCGCAGTTGGGTTTTGTCTCCTGCTCCCATTGGGAGCGAGGCTACTTCAGCGCCTATCGGCATTTGGCCGCCGAGCAGCCTGACCTGGTGTTTTTCCTCGGGGATTACATCTATGACAGTTCCTACGCGGCTGATTCCGGCAAGGTCATTCGCCCCCACGGCAGCGGCAATGCGTTGAATCTGGTGGATTACCGCAACCGCTACGCCCTGTACAAGACCGATCCGGATTTGCAGGCACTGCATGCTGCGGCGCCCAGTGTGGTCACCTGGGACGATCACGAAGTGCAAAACGACTATGCCAGCCAGTGGTCCCAGGACCCGAACATCCCGGTGACGAGTTTTCTCAAGCAGCGGGCGGCGGCCTACCAGGCCTTCTACGAGCACATGCCGCTGCGGGCCAGCAGCCTGCCGCGCGGGCCGGACATGCGCCTCTATCGGCGTTTGGACTACGGCCGGCTGGCGCGTTTCCATGTGCTGGATGGGCGTCAGTACCGCTCCGAGCAGCCATGCATCCTGGCCAATGGCAGCCACAAGGGACATGTGGCCGCGAACACCTGTGCTGACCTGCGCGATCCCCGTCGCACCATGCTCGGCTGGGAGCAGGAGGCTTGGCTGGATCAGGGTTTTGCCGAGTCCCGGGCACAATGGAACGTGATCGCCCAGGACCTGTTGGTCGCGCCGCTCACGCAACGTGACCTGACCAACCACAAGCCCGGCCGCTGGACCGATGGCTGGGATGGTTACATGGCCAACCGTGAGCGGATGCTTGCGTCGATGGTGCGCAGAAAGGTGAATAACCCGGTGTTCTGGGGCGGCGATATTCACTCGTTCTGGACGACGGACCTGCACGCTGACGCAGGGAATCCGGATTCGCCCGTGGTCGCGACCGAGTTTGTCGGCACGTCGGTGACGTCTGACGGGCCGCCATTTGATGCGTTCAGTGCGATCCTGCCCCTCAATCCCCATGTGAAGTTTTTCGACAGCCGCCAGCGCGGCTATGTGTCGGTGGCGCTTGAGGAGAGGAATATGCTGACGAACTTCCGGGTGATTTCCGATCCCCGGGATCCGAACGCCAGCGTCTCGACCCTCAAGTCGTTCGTGGTGGAGCCGGGCAGGGCGGGGGCGATTGCGGTTTAGTCAGTTCAGGGTATAGCGCACCGACAATGCTCCCTTTTTCTCGGAGAGGGCCAGGATCGTCACCTGGCCCACGTCCCCCAATGCCTGCACGTGCGTGCCGCCGCAGGCATAGGCCGGCAGGTCGCCAAAACCCACTTGCCGCGTACCGTCATCCAGGGCCATATGGCGCGGCAGGTTGGCGGCGATCCATTGGTCGACTTGCCGCTGGATCGCCTCGGCGTCCATGGCCTGGGCCGAGGTGCCGCGAATAAAGGTGATCTTGCCTTCGCCCGGCCAGTGATGAGCCTTGATCGGCATCCAGCCCAGGGTTTCACCGGCATTGCCGATCAGATGCCCGGCCGAGTGCAGGCGCGTGTGCAAGGTGCGGCGGTCTTCATCGACGCGTGCCTGGATCACGCCGGGAGCCACGGGGCGGTCTACGTAATGCACGACATGATCGCCTTCCTGCACCACCTTCAACACCTGGCTTTCCCCGAGCCAGCCGGTGTCGGAGGGCTGGCCGCCACCTTGTGGATGGAAGATTGTGGACTGCAGGATTACCGCAAACTGGTTATCAAAAGGTGTGCATCCCAGCACTTCAAGTTCGGCATTCAGGTGGTCATGGGTAAAAAACAGGCGCTGGGTCATCATTTATATCCGCATCAGGGTTTCTAACCGGCAGTATAAGAAGTGCGCCAATGGGTGATAATCCGTTCAAATCTCAATGGACTTGTGCGTCATGAGCATCAATCTTCCCTTACCGCTGCTGGGCGAAATGGCGATTTTCGTCAAGGTGGTGGAAACCGGCAGCTTCTCCGAGGCTGCGCGCCAACTGGGAGCATCACCGTCCTCCGTGAGCCGCAGCATCTCACGCCTGGAAAAGGCCCTGGCGACTCGCCTGCTGCAACGCACCACGCGCAAGTTGCGCCTCAGCGAAGGTGGCGAAGAGGTGTTCAAGCGCTGCCAGGAAATGGTCAGTGCTGCGCGGTCGGTGATGGAAATCAGCGGCCAATACACCCATGAAGCCGAAGGGCTGGTGCGGGTCAGCGTGCCCAAGGCGGTAGGGCGTTTTGTGGTGCATCCGCATATGCCGGAGTTTTTGCGGCGTTATCCCAAGGTCGACGTGCAGTTGATCCTGGAGGACCGGCATGTGGACCTGATTGACGACAATGTCGACCTGAGCATCCGCATCACCGACAGCCCGCCGCCGGGGTTGGTGGGGCGCCAGTTGCTGCCGATCGAGCATTTGATCTGCGCCACGCCGCGGTACCTGGCGGAGCATGGTACGCCGCAGCATCCCCATGATTTGCTGGAGCACAGTTGCATCTACCTGGGTGAGACGCCGGGGGATGCGCGCTGGAAGTTTCGCCAGGGCAGCAAGGCGGTGACGGTGGGCGTGCGCGGGCGGTATGCGGCGAATCACACAGGCGTGCGGCTGGATGCGGTATTGCAACATGTGGGGATTGGCAGCTTGCCGTATTTCACGGCGCGGCATGCGCTGGAGGCGGGGGAGGTGGTGCAGGTGTTGCCGGGGTGGGATTTCATTGCGTCGTACCACGGGGATGCGTGGCTACTGCATTCGCCGACGCGGTACCTGCCGCCGAAGTTGCGGGTGTTTATTGATTATCTGGTGGAGTGCATGGCCAAAGAGCCGACGCTGAAGAAACGGTAGGAATACAGTTTAAATGTGGGAGCGGGCTTGCTCGCGAATGCGGTGGTTCAGTCACCTAAAATATTGACTGAACCATCGCATTCGCGAGCAAGTCGAACCGTCGCACCGCCGCTCCCACATTTGATCTGCGTTAGCCCTGAGATCAGTGCTTGGGCTGGTCATTGGACATGGCCAATAACTGCTTTTCCTGGTTCCAGTCGAACGGTTCGTCGTTCTGTTCAGCTTCGAAGCGACGTTCTTCCAGGGCCTGGTACAGGTCCAGCTCGTCGTCGGGCATGAAGTGCAGGCAGTCGCCACCGAAGAACCACAGCAGATCGCGTGGCACCAGGTGAGCAATTTGCGGATAGCGCAGGATGACCTGGCTCATCATGTCCTGGCCCAGGTACTGGCTTTCGATCGGGTCGATGGGCAGCAAGGCGCGCAGTTCATCGAAGCGCTCCAGGAACAGGAGGTGGCTTTCCTCGGGAACCTGTTCGGCTTCGCCGACGGCAACCAGGATGCTGCGCAGGTGGTCGAGCAAGACGAGATGATCGGCAACGACATTGGACACGAGATAAGTCCTCAAGAGCAAAACGGGCGCGAGAGTATATAGCTCAAGCGCCCGTTTTTATATGACCGCTGGGATCAGCGGACTTTTCCCTCAGCCTGGCTCAGCTCTTCCTTGCTGAAATCATCCACGTCGATCACCTTGCGTCGCGCCGCTTCAGCGTCACGCAGGGTCTGCGCCTCGGCCGGTTGCAGCACGCCGGCATGCAGCGCGGCATCGATGGCGTGTTCGCCCGCGGTCGGTTTGACCTGGCCGCTCTTGAGGCCTTCGTGGAGTTTTTTCTGCAACGGATGGCTGTCGGCCAACAGGTCGTAGGCATGTTGCAGGGCGCCCACCGGATCTTCTGCGGACTGTGGGCGATAGCAGCCAGCCAGCACCGCTTCCAGGGTCGGGTCACCCTTGGCGCGACCAAGCACTGCGGCCACCTCGGCATCCAGCGCATCGGACGGGCCTTTATGACGGCGGCCGAACGGGAACACGATCACCCGCAACAGACAACCCAGCACCTTGCTCGGGAAGTTGGTCAGCAGTTCATCCAGTGCACGCTCGGAGTGGCCAAGGCTCTCTTCCATGGCCCAGGCGAACAGCGGTTCCAGGTGGTCTGGCGAATCCAGGTCGTGATAACGCTTGAGTGCAGCCGATGCCAGGTACATGTGGCTCAGCACATCACCAAGACGTGCCGACAGGCGTTCGCGTCGTTTCAACTCGCCGCCCAGCAGCATCATGCTCAGGTCCGCCAGCATCGCAAACGCCGCGGCCTGACGGTTGAGTGCGCGGAAATAGCCCTGGCTCAGGCTGTTGCCCGGAGCCTTTTCGAAGTGACCGAAACCGAGGTTCAACACCAGGGTGCTGGCGGCGTTGCTTACGGCAAAGCCGATGTGCTGCAGCAGCAGGCCGTCGAATTCCTTCAGCGCCTGGTCATGGTCTTCGCGACCGGCCAAGGCCATTTCCTTGAGTACGAACGGATGGCAGCGAATTGCGCCCTGGCCGAAGATCATCAGATTGCGCGAGAGGATATTCGCGCCTTCCACGGTGATGAAGATCGGCGCGCCCTGCCAGCTGCGGCCCAGGTAGTTGTTGGGGCCCATGATGATGCCCTTGCCGCCGTGTACGTCCATCGCGTGGCTGATGCATTCGCGGCCGCGTTCGGTCAGGTGGTACTTGAGGATCGCCGACAGTACCGAGGGTTTCTCCCCCAGGTCGACCGCGTTGGCGGTGAGCATCCGCGCGCTGTCCATCAGCCACGCGTTGCCGCCGATGCGGGCCAGGGCTTCCTGGATGCCTTCAAAGGCCGCCAGCGGGACGTTGAACTGCTCACGCACCTGGGCGTACTGGCCGGTCACCAGGCTGGTGAACTTGGCCGCGCCCGTTCCGACGGCAGGCAGGGAAATCGAACGGCCTACCGACAGGCAGTTCATCAGCATCATCCAGCCCTTGCCGAGCATTTCCTGGCCACCGATCAGGAATTCCAGCGGAATGAAAACATCCTTGCCGGAGTTGGGGCCGTTCATGAACGCGGCGCCCAGTGGCAGGTGGCGGCGGCCAATTTCAACGCCCGGGGTGTCGGTGGGGATCAGTGCGAGGCTGATACCGAGGTCTTCTTTGTCGCCCAGCAGATGATCCGGGTCATGGGCCTTGAAGGCCAGGCCGAGCAAGGTCGCTACCGGGCCGAGGGTGATGTAGCGTTTTTCCCAGTTCAGGCGCAGGCCGAGGGTTTCCTTGCCTTCCCATTCGCCTTTGCAGATCACCCCGGTGTCGGGCATGGAGCCGGCATCGGAACCGGCCAGTGGGCCGGTCAGGGCAAAGCACGGGATATCGTCGCCACGGGCCAGGCGTGGCAGGTAATGGTTGCGTTGTTCATCGGTGCCGTAGTGCAGCAGCAATTCGGCCGGGCCCAGGGAGTTGGGGACCATGACCGTGGAGGCGAGGTCGCCGCTGCGGGTCGCCAGCTTCATCGCGACCTGGGAGTGGGCATAGGCGGAGAAGCCTTTGCCGCCGAACTCCTTGGGGATGATCAGGGCAAAAAAGCCATGCTGCTTGATGTGTTCCCAGGCGGCGGGGGGCAGGTCCATGGCCTGGCCGATTTCCCAGTCGGTGACCATGGCGCACAGTTCTTCGGTAGGGCCGTCGATGAAGGCTTGTTCTTCTTCAGTCAGTTGCGCCTTGGGATAGGCCAGCAGCTTGTCCCAGTCGGGGCGGCCGCTGAACAGCTCGCCGTCCCACCATACGGTGCCGGCGTCGATGGCATCGCGCTCGGTCTCGGACATCGGCGGCAGGACTTTCTGGAACCAGTTGAACAGCGGCGCGGTGAAGTACTTGCGGCGCAGGTCCGGCAGCAGCAGCGGGGCGGCTACCACGGCGATCAGTACCCAGAAGATCAGCAGCAACCAGCCTGGTGCGTGGCTGAAGGCGCCCATCGCCAACAGGTAGACGGCGACCACGCCGATGGCGGGCAGGGGCGCGATGCGCCGGTGCGCCAGGTAGGCAATGCCCACCACCAGAACCAGTATCCACAACAACAGCATATTCAATCCTCCGTGAAACCAGGTGCGAAATCACCTCAGAGCTTAGTCGGCATCCGAACAAGCGGGGTGACGAGGGTGTTACGTGGTGTGCCAGGTCGAATCACCACCAGGCGCCGACATTTGGCCGAATCGTCGTTATCGCAGAGAGCAGGCCTGTGGTTAGACTCAAGGCTTGCCTCGGAGATCAACCTCATGAATGCGTACTTGAATCCCGGCCGCTTCATCGATAGTGACCACCCTGCGGTGGTGGAGTTCGCCGAAAAACATCGCGGTTCGAGTGCCGCACTTCGTGACCAGGCAGTCAGTCTTTACTACGCTGTGCGCGAGGCGGTGCGCTATAACCCCTATACCTTCAGTCGCGACCCGCAAACCCTCAGCGCGAGCTTCGCACTGGCGGCCGGCGAGAGTTATTGCGTGCCCAAGGCAACATTGCTGGCGGCGTGCGCAAGGCACTGCGGGATCCCGGCGCGCATCGGCCTGGCCGACGTGCGTAACCACCTCTCGACGCCCCGTTTGATCGAGCTGCTCAGAAGTGACGTATTTGCCATGCATGGCTATACCGAGTTGTATCTGGACGGCCGTTGGGTCAAGGCCACGCCGGCGTTCAACCAGCAACTGTGCGAACTGTTCGATGTGCCGCCGCTGGATTTCGATGGCATTCATGACAGTGTTTTCCACGCCTTCAACCGCAAGGGCCAGCGCTCCATGGAGTACGTGGTGGACCATGGGCAATTTGCCGAGGTGCCCGAGGAATTCTTCTTCGCCCACATCCAGAAATGTTATCCGCACCTGTTTGGCGAGCAGATGCCGATCCTGCTGGGGGACATGCAGAGTGATTTAAGCCGGACGTGATCCGGCGTATGCTGCCCCGGCATTTATCCAACCATCTTTTTCAAAATCGGGGCGGTCATGCTGAAAATCTGGGGTCGTAAAAATTCGTCAAATGTCAGGAAAGCACTGTGGTGCGCCGAGGAGCTCGGCCTGGACTATGAGGCAATTGATGCGGGCGGGGCTTTTGGTGTGGTCGACACGCCGCAATACCGCGCGCTGAACCCCAATGGCCGGGTGCCGATGATTGAAGATGGCGACTTTGTGCTGTGGGAATCCAACACCATCGTGCGCTACCTGGCCGCCAAACATGCGCCGGATTCGAACTGGTACCCCAGCGAGCTGCAAGCCCGGGCCAACGCGGAAAAGTGGATGGACTGGACCACCTCGACCCTGGCCGAACCGTTCAAGACCGTGTTCTGGGGCGTGCTGCGAACCCCGGCTGAAAAACAGAACTGGGACACCATCAACGCCGGTCGCCAGGCCTGCATCGACGTTTTGCAGACGGTGGATCAGGCCTTGGCCACGCAACCTTACCTGTCCGGCAGCGAGATCGGCATGGGCGATATTCCCTTGGGCAGCTTCATTTATGCCTGGTTCGAAATGCCCATCGAACGCCCGTCGATGCCTAACCTGGAAGCCTGGTACCAGCGGCTGCGCCAGCGTCCGGCCTATCAGAAATCGGTCATGACCGCGTTGACCTGATACCGACTATTAATACGGGTTACTGTACTTGTGCGGCGCGGACAAGCACCATGCTTGTCACGCGCAGCCGTTGTATTCCGTGCGGTCTGCCCTCATGTAACAATTCTATTCCTCTTCTTTGGTGCGTAATCCGATATGAGTTCCGCTCTGTCCATCCGGCAGCTAACCAAAACCTACGGCAACGGTTTCCAGGCCCTGAGTGGTATCGATCTGGACGTCGCCGAAGGTGATTTCTTCGCCTTGCTCGGCCCCAATGGCGCCGGCAAATCCACCACCATCGGGATTCTCTCGACCCTGGTCAACAAGACCACCGGTACGGTGAACATCTTTGGCAACGACCTGGACAAATCCCCGGCGGCGCTCAAGCGCAGCATCGGCGTGGTGCCCCAGGAGTTCAACTTCAACCAGTTTGAAAAGACCTTCGACATCGTCGTGACCCAGGCCGGTTACTACGGCATCCCGCCGAAGATCGCCAAGGAACGCGCCGAGCAATACCTCACGCAACTGGGCTTGTGGGACAAGCGCGACGTGCCTTCGCGTTCCCTGTCCGGGGGCATGAAGCGCCGCTTGATGATCGCTCGCGCCCTGGTTCACGAACCGCGCCTGCTGATCCTCGACGAGCCGACGGCGGGCGTGGACATCGAGCTGCGTCGTTCGATGTGGACGTTTCTCACCGAGCTGAACCAGAAAGGCATCACCATCATCCTCACCACGCACTACCTGGAAGAGGCTGAGCAGCTGTGCCGCAACATCGGCATCATCGACCACGGCACCATTGTCGAAAACACCAGCATGCGTAATTTGCTGAGCCAGTTGCACGTCGAGACCTTCCTGCTCGACCTGAAAAACGACATGACGGTTGCGCCCCAGTTGATCGGCTACCCGAATCGCCTGGTGGACAGCCACACCCTGGAAGTCCAGGTGGACAAAGCCGTGGGCATCACCGCGCTGTTTGGCCAACTGGCTACCCAGAACATCGAGGTGCTGAGCCTGCGTAACAAAACCAATCGCCTTGAGGAGTTGTTTGTGTCCCTGGTGGAGAAAAATCTGGCGAAGGTGGCGGTATGAGTTCGGAACTGCAACCCAACCTTGTCGCGCTGCAGACCATCGTTTATCGCGAAGTGAAGCGCTTTACCCGGATCTGGCCGCAGACCTTGCTGCCGCCGGCGATCACCATGGTTTTGTACTTCGTGATCTTCGGTAACCTGATTGGTCGGCAGATTGGTGATATGGGTGGATTCACCTATATGGAGTACATCGTGCCAGGGTTGATCATGATGTCGGTGATTACCAACTCCTACGGCAACGTGGTGTCGAGCTTTTTTGGCAGCAAGTTCCAGCGGTCCATCGAGGAATTGATGGTGTCGCCGGTGTCTCCTCATACGATTTTGATCGGCTACACCCTGGGCGGTGTGCTGCGCGGGTTGATGGTTGGGGTGATTGTGACGTTGCTGTCGCTGTTCTTTACCCATTTGCAGGTGCATCACCTCGGGATCACGCTGTTGGTGGTGGTGCTGACGGCGACTATCTTTTCGTTGCTGGGGTTCATCAATGCGGTGTTTGCGCGCAACTTTGATGATATTTCGATTATTCCGACGTTTGTTCTTACGCCGCTGACGTATCTGGGTGGGGTGTTTTATTCGATCACCTTGCTGCCGCCGTTCTGGCAGACGGTGTCGTTGGCTAACCCGGTGTTGCATATGGTTAACGCGTTTCGCTATGGGATCCTGGGCGTTTCGGATATCAAGATCAGTGTGGCGATCACCTTTATGCTGGTGGCGACTGTGGTGCTGTATGTGGGGTGTGCGCGGTTGCTGGTGAGTGGGCGTGGGATGCGCACCTAAGCGTTGATATGTGATGAAAGACGGCCTCCAGATGAGGCCGTTTTTTTTGGCGATTGGTTTGAGTACATATCCGTTTTTTCGGTAACGGCCACCTATGGTTCCGCTCTTACAGCGGCTCACTTTGGAAAAGCCCCAAAGTAAGCAAAGGGCTCTGCCCCGCCTGTCGGCGCCTCGCTGTGGCTCGGCGTTCCCTCACTCCGGCACCGCGAAGCGGGCCGCCGCGACGGGCCATCCATGGCCCGGCGCGGCTAAACCG
>NZ_JACAPX010000045.1:0-42871 GCF_013385435.1 Pseudomonas sp. F9001 | reverse complement strand
CCGATCCGAAGTTCGAAACCGGTACCGTTGAGACTGACAAAGAGCTGCTGCGCAACCTGGTGGCCTACTACTGCGTACTGGAAGGCATCTTCTTCTACTGCGGCTTTACCCAGATTTTGTCCATGGGCCGTCGCAACAAAATGACCGGCGTGGCCGAGCAGTTCCAGTACATCCTGCGGGATGAGTCGATGCACCTGAACTTCGGTATCGATGTGATCAACCAGATCAAAATCGAAAACCCGCACTTGTGGGATGCCGAGATGAAGGAAGAAGCGACACAGATGATCCTGCAAGGGACTCAGCTGGAGATTGAATACGCTCGCGACACCATGCCGCGTGGGGTGTTGGGGATGAATGCGGCGATGATGGAGGACTACCTCAAGTTCATCGCGAACCGTCGTCTATCGCAGATTGGTCTGAAGGAAGAGTATCCAGGGACGACTAACCCGTTCCCGTGGATGAGCGAGATCATGGACTTGAAGAAAGAGAAGAACTTCTTCGAGACCCGTGTGATCGAGTACCAGACTGGCGGCGCGCTGAGCTGGGATTGATTTAAAGCGGCCCCTTCGGGGGCCGTGTTGTTTCACCTGTCGATGTTTTTTTATGCCCAATCAAACCATCAAGACACCCTGCGTCGGCCTGTGCTCCACCGTTTACGGAGACCTGGTATGCCGGGGCTGCAAGCGTTATCACCATGAAGTGATTCAGTGGAACGGCTACAACGCCGAGGAGAAACAGGCGGTGTGGCTGCGCCTGGAACAACTGCTGGTGCAGGTGATGACCAGCAAGCTGCAGGTGCTGGACCCGCAGCGCCTGCGCCAGCAACTGGAAGATCGCAAGATCCGCTTTGTGCCCCACCAGTCGCCGTATTGCTGGGCGTACCAGTTGATTGCCCGGGGCGCGCGGGTGATTTCGAAGCTGGATGCGTATGGGTTGGCGCTGTTGCCGGAGTTTCGCGAGCGCAATCTGGCAGATTTGCGGGATGCGATTGACCGGGAGTTTTTCCTGTTGTCCGAGGCGCATTACGAGCGGTATATCGCGCCGGGGTTTCTGCGTGAATCGTTTGGGGCGCCATTGATAGCCAGTATTTAGACAACCACACAGAACCAGTGTGGGAGCGGGCTTGCTCGCGAAAGCGGTGTATCAGTTGCCGGATATATTGACTGACACACCGCATTCGCGAGCAAGCCCGCTCCCACATTTAGATCTTTGTCGCTCAGGAGGTCCAGGACGGCTCGCGATCGGTCTGCACCCCATAACGCTTTATCGCCTGCTGGCAAACCTGCCTGTCCAGACTCCCCTGCTCTACTAACGCCGTCAGCGCCGCCAGCACGATGTGATGGCGGTCCACCTCGAAGAAATCCCGCAACGCCGCCCGGGTATCGCTGCGACCAAAGCCATCCGTCCCCAGCACGGTGTAAGCCGAATCCACGTACGACCCAAGCATCTGCGGCACCGCCCTTACATAGTCAGATACCGCCACCACCGGCGCGCCCTTGGGCAAACACTCCGCCAGGTGGCTGCGCCGCGCCGGCTGTTGCGGATGCAGGCGGTTCCAGCGTTCCACGTCACGGGCGTCCCGGGCCAGTTCGCTGAAGCTGGTGACACTGAACACTTCAGCGTCAACCTGCCAATCCTCCGCCAACAATTGCGCCGCTGCCTGGGCTTCGCGCACCAGCGTGCCGGAGCCGAGCAACCGGACCTTGCCGCCAGGCTGCCCGCTCAGCCGGTACATGCCTTTGATGATCGCCGCTTCGACGCCTTCCGGCAGGCTCGGCTGCGGGTAGTTTTCGTTCATCAGGGTCACGTAGTAGAACTCGTCCACATCGTGCTCCAGCATCTGGCGCATGCCATGGTCGAGGATCACCGCAAACTCGCCGGCAAACGCCGGGTCGTAGGCACGGCAATTGGGCACGGTGGCGGCCATCAGGTGGCTGCTGCCGTCCTGGTGCTGCAAGCCTTCGCCACCCAGGGTGGTGCGCCCGGCAGTGGCGCCCAGCAGAAAACCTCGGGCACGCTGGTCGGCGGCGGCCCAGATGAGGTCACCCACGCGCTGGAAACCGAACATCGAGTAGTAGATGTAAAACGGCAGCATCCGCAGGCCATGCACCGAATAGCTGGTGGCCGCCGCGACCCAGGAACTGATGGCGCTGGCTTCGCTAATGCCTTCTTCAAGGATCTGCCCGTCGGTGGCTTCGCGGTAGCTGAGGATCGAGCCGATGTCTTCGGGCTCGTAGCGCTGGCCGACGCTGGAATAGATGCCGATCTGCTTGAACAGGTTGGCCATGCCGAAGGTGCGCGCTTCGTCGGCGACGATGGGCACGATGCGCGGGCCGAGGGCCTTGTCCTTGAGCAGATTGGTCAGCATGCGCACAAAGGCCATGGTGGTGGACATTTCCTTGCCCTCCGCCTGGGTGGCAAACGCGCCGTAGCCCGACACCGGCGGGACACTTACGGTGGGTGCCTGCTGGCCACGGCTCGGCACATACCCACCGAGGATGGCGCGGCGTTGGTGCAAGTAGCGCATTTCGAGGCTGTCTTCAGCGGGCTTGTAGAAGCTCAGGGATTCGGCCTGTTCATCCGACAGCGGCAACTGGAAGCGATTGCGGAAGGCGATCAAGGCCTCGCGGTCGAGCTTCTTCTGCTGGTGGGTGGTCATCTTGCCCTGCCCGGCCTCGCCCATGCCAAAGCCCTTTTTGGTCTGGGCCAGGATCACCGTGGGCTTGCCGGTGACCCGGCGTGCGGCGTGATAGGCGGCGTGGATCTTGACCATGTCATGGCCGCCGCGCTTGAGCCGGTCGATCTGCTCGTCGCTCAGGCCCTCGACCAGTTTGGACAGCGCCTCGCTCTGGCCGAAGAAATGTTCGCGGTTGTAGGCACCGTCCTTGGCGGCGAAGGTCTGGAATTGTCCGTCCACCGTCTGCGACAGGGTGCGCGCCAGCTCGCCGTCGGTGTCCTTGGCCAGCAAGGCATCCCAGTCCGAGCCCCAGACCAGCTTGATCACGTTCCAGCCGGCACCGGCGAACAAGGCTTCCAGCTCGTCGATAATCCGCCCGTTGCCCCGCACCGGGCCGTCGAGCCGTTGCAGGTTGCAGTTGACCACCCAGGTCAGGTTGTCCAGGCCTTCACGGGCGGCCAGGGTCAGGGCCGACATGCTTTCCGGTTCGTCCATCTCGCCGTCGCCGAATACACCCCATACGTGGCGGTCGGTGGTGTCCTGCAAGCCGCGGTGTTGCAGGTAGCGCATGAACCGCGCCTGGAAAATCGAGCTGATGGGGCCAATGCCCATGGACCCGGTGGGAAATTGCCAGAAGTCCGGCATCAACCACGGATGGGGATAGCTGGACAAACCTCGGGCACCCGCCTTGCCGGCACCGATTTCCTGGCGATAGTGGGCCAGGTCGGCCTCGCTCAGGCGCCCTTCAAGGAAGGCGCGAGCATAGATGCCGGGGGCGGAATGCGGCTGGTAGAACACCAGGTCGCCGCCAAAACTGTCGCTTCGGGCCCGGAAAAAGTGGTTGAAGCCCACCTCGAACAAATCCGCCGCGCTGGCGTAGCTGGCGATATGCCCGCCCAGTTCGCCATAGGCCTGGTTGGCGCGCACTACCATGGCCAGGGCGTTCCAGCGCACCACTGAGGCCAAGCGTTCTTCGGTGGCCAGGTCGCCGGGAAACGGCGGTTGCTGCTCTACGGCGATGCTATTGATGTAGGGCGTGCCATGCCGGGGTTTCCAGGCGATGTGCGGCGCGCCGCCGGCATCCGCCAGCATGTCGAGGATCTCCCGTGCGCGCGCCGCGCCGGCGTTGGCCACCAGGGAGGCCAGGGCATCGCGCCATTCGGCCAGTTCTTCCTGGTCCATCGCTGTCTGACTCACTGCACTCGCGAAACCGTTCATGGGCACCTCCGGGCTTTTTTCCAGTTTATGTCGGTGCCAAGGGATTTTTTGACTGTTGTGCGCCGCCTCTCGGGGCCTTTTGAGCATAAATCACTGCCAATCAGCAAATTCAAAGCACGTTGTGCTTCAACTCCCGAACACCCCGCAATTGTGTTTAAAATGCCGCCCGCTCAATGACCGACGTTGCCCGATGAACCCAGACGCACTCGCCACCCTGCACACCCATTTGCTGAACGCCCTGCTAACCGTCCCCGCCGAGACCCGGCGCCTGTTTCACGGGCGTGGCCGCTGCTGGCCGGGCCTGGAGCAACTGACGGTGGACTGGCTGCAAGGCGTGGTGCTGGTCTCGCTGTTCAAGGAGCCAGAAGCCACGGAGCTTGAGGCCTTGAAGCAGATGCTGGTGCAGATCGACTGGCGGTCATTCGGCGCCCATACCGTGGCGCTGCAACACCGCTACCTGCCGCAAAGCACCACCGAATGGCTGCTGGGCGAGGTGGTCGACGAACTGACCATCACCGAAAGCGGCCTGCGCTACCTGATCGACCTGGGCAAAAAGCAGAACAGTGGGCTGTTCCTCGACATGCGTTACGGCCGCAACTGGGTACGCGAACAGGCTCATGGCCTGCGGGTGCTGAACCTGTTCGCCTACACCTGTGGTTTCTCCGTGGCGGCCATCGAAGGCGGCGCCGAGCATGTGGTGAACCTGGACATGGCCCGAGGCGCCCTGAGCCGTGGTCGTGGCAATCACCGCCTGAACGGCCACGACCTGAGCAAGGTGACGTTCCTCGGCCACGACCTGTTCAAGTCGTGGGCCAAGGTCACCAACAGCGGCCCGTACGACCTGGTGATCATCGACCCGCCCTCGTTCCAGAAAGGCAGTTTCCTTTTGACCAAGGACTACCAGCGGGTGCTGCGTCGCCTGCCGGATTTGCTCACGGCCCAGGGTACGGTGCTGGCGTGCATGAACGACCCGGCGTTCGTCGAAGACTTCCTGATCGACGGCGTAACCCGCGAAGCGCCTGGCCTGCGCTTTGACCAGCGGCTGGAAAACCCGCCGGAATTCCCCGATATCGACCCGCAAAGCGGATTAAAGGCACTGGTGTTTCGCCAAGGCTGATGCCGAAACGTCCTGCGCTTGCTACGCTTAACCTACGCCGGGTGGTGAACCTTATCCCCCCCTTCCCGGTCGATACCTGCACACTCTGGCCAGATTCGACGGTGCTACCCCGTCGGCTGCCCTGTTTCACCTTTTGGAGAACGCCCCTGTGATATCGACCCTGCATGTAGCCCGTCTCAAGGCCTGGGGCGCCCATGGTTTTACCGCCACCGGCGTGGTGCTGGCCTTCCTGGCCACCCTGGCACTGCTCGACAACCAGCCCAAGGCTTGCCTGCTGTGGCTGGGCCTGGCCTTGATCGTCGATGGGGTCGACGGCTCTCTCGCGCGACGGGTGAATGTGCAAACAGTGCTGCCAAGCTTCGATGGCTCGGTATTGGACCTGGTGATTGATTACCTGACGTACGTGTTTATTCCGGCGCTGTTTATCTATCGCTATATCGCCCTGCCGGACTTCACCCCGTTGTTTACGGTGTCGGTGATTCTGGTGTCGTCGCTGTTCTGCTTCTGCAACGTCAACATGAAGAGCAAGGACAACTACTTCGTCGGCTTCCCCGCCGCATGGAACGTGGTGGCGCTGTGCGTCTATATCATCCAGCCGGAAGCCTGGGTTACCTTGCTCACCGTGATCGGCCTGGCGTTGCTGACCGTGACGCCGATGAAGTTCCTGCACCCGTTCCGGGTCAAGCGCTTCATGCCGATCAATATTGCCGTGACCACCATCTGGTTGCTGTGCAGCCTGCTGCTGGTGATCGACTTCCCGTACACCAATCGCCTGACCCTGGGCCTGTGGTTGCTGATGTCGGCGTACTTCCTGGGGATCTGCATCTGGCGGACCGCACTGGAGTGGGTCGAAACACATAAATAGCCAAGCGGGCAAGGTTGAAATGTGGGAGCGGGCTTGCTCGCGAATGCGGTGGATCAGCCACTCTATCCGGTGACTGACACTGCGCATTCGCGAGCAAGCCCGCTCCCACATTGGGAATGCATCCCGTGACGCTCTGCGTCACCCTTGCGGCAGCAGGACGCGGAGCGTCCAAGGCGGCATTCCCACGCAGAGCGTGGGAACGATCATAGTCGCAGGCCCCCACGCTAATCGGTAAGATACCGGCCTTTCGCGCAGCCCTTGCTGCGCCCTGCCGATTAAGTCTTGCCCATGCCCTTCGAACTCAGCGTTGACCTCACCACCCTGGCGATCCTCGCCGTGGTTGCCTTTATCGCCGGTTTCATCGATGCCATCGCCGGCGGTGGCGGCCTGCTCACCACGCCCGCCCTGCTGACCGCCGGCATGCCGCCCCACCTGGTGCTGGGCACCAACAAGCTCAGTTCCACCTTCGGCTCGGCCACTGCCAGCTTTACCTTCTACCGGCGCAAGCTGTTTCATCCGCGCCAGTGGGTGCACGCCATCGTCGGCACCCTGGTCGGTGCACTCACCGGCGCGGTCGTGGCCCATTACCTGCCGGCAGAAACCCTGAACAAGATGCTCCCGGTGATTGTGTTCGGCTGCGGTTTGTATTTGCTGTTCGGCGGCACGCCCAAGGCGGCGTTGGACAACGACGCACCGATCAAGAAGAAATGGCAGTCCACCCAGGGCTTTGGCCTGGGTTTCTACGACGGCGTCGCCGGCCCGGGCACCGGGGCCTTCTGGACCGTGAGTACCATGCTGTTGCACCCCATCGACCTGGTAAAGGCCAGCGGCGTGGCGCGCAGCATGAACTTCGTCAGCAACGCGGCGGCGCTGACGGTGTTCATTTTCAATGGCTCGGTAGACTGGATTGTCGGCCTGTGCATGGGCGTGTCGGTGATGTGCGGCGCGTTTTTTGGCGCACGCAGCGCCATCAGCGGCGGCGCCAAGTTCATTCGCCCGGTGTTCATCACCGTGGTGCTCGGCCTGACGGTGCGCCTAGCCTGGCAGCACTGGTTCAGCGCGGCCTAGGCGACGGGCCAGGTAGAGGTCGATCAGGTAGCGCGCAATCGAGCGCGACGCCGGCAACGGCGGCAGTTCATGGATGTTGAACCACTGCGCGTCTTCGATCTCGTCAGCCTGGGGCACAATGTCGCCGCCGGCGTACTCGGCGTGAAAGCCCAGCATCATCGAGTGCGGGAACGGCCAGCACTGGCTGCCCATGTACTGGATGTTCTTGACCTCCACCTGCACTTCTTCACGCACTTCGCGAATCAGGCAGTCCTCGGCCGACTCGCCCGGCTCGGCAAACCCCGCCAGGGTACTGTAGACCCCCGTGACAAAGCGCGGCGAGCGGGCCAGCAGGATCTCGTCGCCACGGGTCACCAACACGATCATGCTCGGCGAGATACGCGGGTAGCTGCGCAGGTCACAGGCCTGGCAGAACATCGCCCGCTCCCGTGGCACCTGCACCATCGCCTGGCCGCAACTGCCGCAAAAACGATGCTCCCGGGCCCAGGTGCCGATTTGCGCGGCGTAGCCCAGGACTTTGTACAGCATGTGATCGCCCTGCAGCATGAATGCCCGCAGGCCCTGCCAGCCGCAGCCCGGCACGTCGGCGGGGCTGTTGAGTTCCAGCAGGTACACCGGCTCGCCGTCCAGGTGGCCGATGCCATGCTCGGCGAACACCGAGAGGTCCTGGCGCTTGAGCCATTCCCGGGGAAACAGCGGGCCGTTCTGGTCGTGTAAAAAGCCTTCACGGCTGCGGGCCACGGCCCAGCCGCCCGGGGCGTCGTTGTCCAGCAGCGTTGTGGTAATCCAGCCTGGGGTCATGTTCAGTCAATCCACGAAGTCGGGTTTCTGCTTGCTCATATGGGCCGCGATGGCCACGCGCAGGTCGTTGGATTGCAACATAGCTGAGTTCCAGGTGGCAACGTATTCCAAACCGTCATTGATCGTGTGGTCACGCATGTAGCTGATCATCGCCTTGGTGCCGGTGACCGCGATCGGCGATTTGGCGGCGATTTCCCGGGCGATGTCCAGCACCCCGGCCAGCAGGCTCTGGTGATCGCTGTACACCCGATTCACCAGGCCGATGCTGCGGGCCTCTTCGGCACCGAACTGGCGGCCGGTGTAGGCCAGCTCGCGCAGCATGCCGTCGCCGACGATGCGCGGCAGGCGTTGCAGGGTGCCGACGTCGGCGGCCATGCCGATGTCGATTTCCTTGATGGAGAATTGCGCATCTTCGGCGGCGTAGCGCATGTCACAGGCGCTGATCAGGTCGATGGCGCCGCCGATGCAGTAGCCATGGATCGCCGCGAGTACCGGCTTGCGGCAGTTGTCGACGGCGTTGAAGGAAGCTTGCAGTTCGAGGATCTTGCGCCGCAGCAGGCGCGCGTTGCGGCCCACGTCCTTGCCAAACTCGTTGGCGACCGAGGCCAGCAGCATCAGGTCGATGCCGGAGGAGAAATGCTTGCCGGCGCCGCTGATGACTACGGCACGCACCGCGTCGGTGTTTTCGACCCATTGGAAGATGTCGATGATCTCGGTCCAGAACGCCGCGTTCATCGCGTTGATCTTTTCCGGGCGATTGAGCTGCACATGGGCGACGTTGCCGCTGAGTTCGACGACAAAGGCTTGGTATTCGGACATGGCAGTGATCCTTGACTGGCGGCTGGAATAGGGGCCGAACTATAACAAGGCACCGCGTGAGGTGGTAAGGCTGTGCAAACGCCAAATTCGGGACTGAAGAACGATGAAGATCAAATGTGGGAGCTGGCTTGCCTGCGATGGCGGTGTATCAGTTAGCAAAGATGTAAGCTGACCCACCGCCATCGCAGGCAAGCCAGCTCCCACAATGGTTTTGTGGTGTTCTTTAACTCGGCAGCCAGAGGCGGAAGCGTGCACCACCCAATGGCGAAGCCTGGGCCGTCAATGTTCCGCCCTGCGCCTCCAGCGCCCGCCGGCTGATGGCCAATCCCAGGCCAAAACCGCCAGTGGCTCGATCCCGGCTGCGATCCAGCCGGTAGAACGGCTCGAAAATCCGCTCCCGCTGGTCAACCGGAATGCCAATACCGTCATCATCCACGCAAATCTCGCACCCCCTGGGACACACCTTCACCCCCACCTGAATTCGCCGCTCGCAATACCGCATGGCGTTGCGCAGCAGGTTTTGCAGGGCCCGGGCGGTCAGGCGCGGGTCCAGGGTGAAGCGTTCCACGGCGCAGTCCAGCACCACGTCCATCACGATATCGGGGTTTTCCAGTTCGTCGTCGACGCTGCCCAGGATGCTGTCGATGAACTCATCCAGCACCACTTCCACCTGCTCGGGTGTTTGCGCCGGGTTTTGCAAACGGCTGTAGGAGAGCAGCTCCAGCACCAGCTCATCCAGCTCGCGAATGTGCGCCACCAACCCTTGCAGCCGCTCACGGCTGGCCGCCGGGAGGTCGTCGGACAGCGCCAGCGCCAGGCCGAAGTCCAGGCGCGTCAGCGGTGTACGCAGTTCATGGGAGACGGCATTGAGCAAATCACGTTGCTGGTTGAGCAGCTGTTCGATGTCGTTGGCCATGGTGTCGAACACCGCCGCGAGGCTGCCGATGTTGGAGCTGGGCGGGATTTTTGTGCGGGCCGCAAGGTTGCCCTGGCCGAGTTGCGCGGCGGTGCTTTTCAGGCGTTCCAGGTCACGCCAGTGGGGCCGCAGCCAGAACAGCAGGCATGCCAGCAGCGCCGCGCCGATCAGCACGTTCATGCTCCAGTACAGCAGGTTCATGTCCAGCGGGTCCGGCGGTACCGAGACCTTGACCACCAACTGGTCGTCCAGGGCCGAGCTGACGTCGTCCGCCCAGCCCCACTCGCCCAGGCGAATCACCATCTGGTCCTTTTCCAGCAGGCGCTGTTCTTCAGGGGTGTAGCTGGCGTCCTGGATACGCAGCAGTTGCACCTTCAGCGGCGCGAAATCCGCCGACAGGCGCACGGTGACATTGGCCCACTGCTCCATCGGCACCCGTCGATACTCCTTGACGATCAGGCTCTGCATGCCTCGGGACTGCTCGATGTTGTAGTTCATGTAACGGTGTTCAAACAGCTGGATCACCGCCCGGGGCACCAGGTAGATCGCGGCGGCGAAAGTGACGATAGTGATCAGGTACAGCCGAATCAGGACGCGAAACATGGCTCAGCATTCCCACTCGGAACGGCTGAACAGGTAGCCCTTGCCCCACACGGTCTTGATCTTGCGCGCCTCGCCCGCGTGGTCGTCGAACTTGCGCCGCAGCTTTGAAATCGCCACGTCCACCGAACGGTCGGTGCCGTTGAACTCGATGCCGCGCAGGCGTTGCAGGATCTGGTCGCGGCTGAGCACTTCGCCGGCGTGCCGGGCCAGCACCACCAGCAGGTTGTATTCACCGCTGGACAGCTCAACCGGCTGGTCGCGCCAGGTCACGGTGCGTTCCGACAGGTCGATGCACAGGTTGCCCATCAGGATCTGGTCGTTGGCCACCTGGGGTTCGGTGAGGCTGCTGCGGCGCAGCAAGGTTCGCACCCGCGCCAGCAATACCCGCGGCTCGCAGGGTTTGGTGACGTAGTCGTCGGCGCCCATTTCCAGGCCCAACACCTGGTCGTGGCTGTCGTCGCGGGCGGTGAGCATCAGGATCGGCAGCGTGGCCGAGTCGGCCCGCAGCAACCGGCAGACCTGCAGGCCGTCGAGGCCCGGCAGCATCAGGTCGAGAATCACCAGGTCCGGTGGGTTGAGCCGCGCACGCTCACGCACGTGGTCGCCACGGCTGAGCACACTGACGTGATAGCCGTTGCGTTCCAGGTAACTGGCGATCAATTCGGAGAGCGCGGCGTCGTCTTCCACCAGAAGAATGTTGGGCATGGTATTTCCAAATAATACAATTTCTGAGTAGTACGCAAATCCAATGTGGGAGCGGGCTTGCTCGCGAAAGCGGTGTGTCAGCCGCCGTATGCGTTGACTGAAACACCGCTTTCGCGAGCAAGCCCGCTCCCACATTTGATCTTCGGTGTCAGGAAGATCGTGTAAGGTTCGGCGGTTATGAAGGATATACGCCCGCGTGCATCTGTGGGTCGCACCTTACATTTCTTCACACACCACCTACAGAGCTTCACAGCACTGTGGCGGGGGCGCCCGTAGGATGCGCCAGTCAATATTGGGATATGAGCATGTCGAAGAATCTGTTTGCGCCGTTTTGCCTGTTGGCCCTGACACTGGCGTTGAGCGCGTGTGGCAAGTCGGCGGACGACGCCGCCGAGGCGCCGCTGGCCAAGGTGCGGATCGAAACCCTGGAAGCCAAGCCCCTGTCCATCACCAGCGAGTTGAGCGGACGGATTGCCGCGCCACGCATCGCCGAAGTGCGCGCCCGGGTGGCCGGCGTGGTGTTGCAACGGGTGTTCAAGGAAGGCCATGACGTCAAACAGGGCGATGTGCTGTTCCGGATTGACCCGGCGCCGTTCAAGGCCGACCTCGACAGCGCCCAGGCCAGCCTGCGCAAGGCCGAGGCCAATGCATTCCAGGCGCGCCTGCAAGAGCAGCGCTACAGCCAACTGGTGGAAGGCAACGCCATCAGCGGCCAGGAATACGACAACGCCCGCGCCGCCGCCCGGCAAACCGCCGCCGATGTGGCCGCCAACCAGGCCGCCGTGCAGCGCGCCAAATTGAACCTGGGTTATGCCACCGTGACTGCGCCGATTTCCGGTCGGATTGGCCGTGCGCTGGTGACCGAAGGTGCGCTGGTGGGCCAGAACGAAGCCACACCGATGGCGCTGATCCAGCAACTGGACCCGATCCACGCCGACCTGACCCAATCCACCCGCGAGCTGAACGACCTGCGCCGAGCCTTTCGCGCCGGGCACTTGAAGCAAGTCGGCCAGGACCAGGCCAAGGCCACGCTGATCCAGGATGACGGCAGCCTGTACCCGCTGCCGGGCAAGTTGCTGTTCGCCGAGATCAGCGTCGACCCGGGCACCGGGCAGATCATCTTGCGCAGCGAGTTCCCCAACCCGGACCTCGACCTGCTGCCCGGCAGCTTTATCCGCGTACGCCTGGAGCAAGCCGTCGATCAGCAAGGGATCAGCGTGCCGCAGCGGGCGATCACCCGCGACAGCGCCGGGATCCCGATGGTGTTGCTGCTGGACGCCGAGCAAACCGTGAGCCAGCAGCCGGTAGAATTGGGTTCGGTGGTCAATGACCGCTGGGTGGTGACCCGCGGCCTGAAGGCCGGTGACCGTATCGTCGTCGAAGGCCTGCAACACGCCCGCCCTGGCGAGAAAGTCCAGGTTGACGACAGCCCCGCGCCCATCGCCCAGGCATCCGGCCAATAAGGATCGTTAAACATGCCGCAGTTCTTTATTGACCGCCCGATCTTCGCCTGGGTGGTCGCCCTGTTTATCCTGCTGGCCGGCGCCCTCGCCATCCCGCAGTTGCCAGTCGCGCAGTACCCCAACGTCGCGCCGCCAAAAGTCGAGATCTATGCGGTGTACCCGGGTGCCTCCGCGCAAACCCTGGACGAAAGCGTGGTCAGCCTGATCGAGCAGGAGCTTAACGGCGCCGATCACCTGCTGTATTTCGAATCCCAGAGCAGCCTCGGTTCGGCCACCATCACCGCCACCTTTCAGCCGGGCACCGACCCGGAGATGGCCCAGGTTGACGTGCAAAACCGTCTCAAGGCGGTGGAGCCGCGCCTGCCCCAAGCCGTGACGCAGCAAGGCTTGCAGGTGGAGAAAGTCTCCGCCGGCTTCCTGCTGCTGGTCACCCTGACCTCCAGTGACGGCAAGCTCGATGACGTGGCGCTCAGCGATTACCTGGCGCGCAACGTGATGAACGAACTCAAGCGCCTGGACGGTGTGGGCAAGGCCCAGCTGTACGGCGCCGAACGCGCAATGCGCATCTGGATCGACCCGCAGAAGCTGATCGGCTTCAACCTGACCCCGGCCGACGTCAACGCGGCGATTGCGGCGCAGAACGCCCAGGTGTCGGCCGGCAGCATCGGCGATTTGCCGGGCACCAAGACCCAGGAAATCACCGCGTCGATCCTGGTGAAAGGCCAACTGTCGACCCCGGCCGAATTTGCCGACATCGTGCTCAAGGCCAACCCGGACGGTTCCACCGTGCGCGTCGGTGACGTGGCGCGGGTGGAAATCGGCAGCCAGGAATACCAGTTCTCCACCCGCCTGAACGGCAAGCCGTCCACCGCCGTCAGCGTGCAGCTGTCACCGGGCGCCAACGCCTTGAGCACCGCGACCCTGGTGCGGGCGAAGATGGACGAACTGGCGCGCTACTTCCCGGCCAACGTCGAATACAAAATTCCGTACGACACCTCGCCGTTCGTGAAGGTCTCGATCACCAAGGTGGTGTACACCCTGGGCGAAGCGATGTTGCTGGTGTTTGCGGTGATGTTCCTGTTCCTGCAAAACATCCGCTACACATTGATCCCGACGCTGGTAGTGCCCATCGCGCTGATGGGCACCTTTGCGACGATGCTGTTGCTGGGTTTCTCGATCAACGTGCTGACCATGTTCGGCATGGTATTGGCCATCGGCATTTTGGTGGACGATGCGATTGTGGTGGTAGAGAACGTCGAGCGGATCATGGTCACCGAGGGCCTGTCGCCCAAGGAGGCCACCCGCAAGGCAATGGGCCAGATTACCGGGGCGATTGTCGGCATCACGCTGGTGCTGGTGGCGGTGTTCCTGCCGATGGCGTTCATGCCGGGTTCGGTAGGCGTGATCTATCAGCAGTTCTCGTTGTCGATGGCCACCTCGATCCTGTTTTCGGCATTCCTCGCCCTGACCTTGACCCCAGCCCTGTGCGCGACCTTGCTCAAGCCGATTGCCAAGGGCGAGCACCATGAGAAAGGCGGGTTCTTCGGCTGGTTCAACCGGCGCTTCGAGCAGTTCACCGACCGCTATGAAGGCTGGGTGGCCTACGCCCTCAAGCGCAGCGGGCGTTACCTGTTGATCTATCTGGTGCTGGTGGTGGGGCTTGGGGTGCTGTTCGCCCGCCTGCCCTCGTCCTTCCTGCCGGTGGAAGACCAGGGCTACACCATCACCGATATCCAGCTGCCGCCGGGTGCCAGCAAAAACCGCACGGTGCAGGTCGCCGAGCAGATCGAGGCACACAACGCCGGCGAGCCGGGCGTGGGCGATACCACGATGATCATGGGTTTCAGCTTCTCCGGTTCGGGGCAGAACGCCGCGCTGGCGTTTACCACGCTCAAGGACTGGTCGGAGCGCAGCAGCAAGGATTCCGCCGCGGCCATTGCGGACCGTGCCAACGCGGCTTTCAGTGAGCTGAAGGACGCGATTGCCTATGCAATCCTGCCACCGCCGGTGGATGGCCTGGGCACCTCCAGTGGTTTCGAGTTCCGCCTGCAGGACCGTGGTGGCGTCGGCCATGCCGCGTTGATGGAGGCCCGCACCGAACTGCTGGCCGCTGCCGAGAAAAGCCCGATCCTGGCCAACGTGCGTGAAAGCGCCCTGGCCGAAGCTCCGCAAGTACAGCTTGAGGTGGACCGCAAGCAAGCCAATGCCCTGGGCATTTCCTTTGCCGATATCGGCAATGTGCTGTCCTCGGCCATCGGTTCGGCCTATATCAACGACTTCCCCAACCAGGGCCGCATGCAGCGGGTGGTGGTGCAGGCCGAAGGTGATCAGCGCAGCCAGGTGGCCGACCTGATGAAGATCCATGTGCGCAACAATGCCGGGAAGATGGTGCCGCTGTCGGCCTTCGTCGAGGCGCGCTGGATTCAGGGCCCCGCCCAGTTGACCCGCTACAACGGCTACCCGGCCATCGCGATTTCCGGTGAATCGGCACCGGGCCACAGTACCGGCGAGGCGATGGAGGAAATCCAGCGCCTGGTCAGCCAACTGCCCGCCGGCCTGGGCCAGGAATGGACTGGCCTGTCGTTGCAGGAGCGCTTGTCCGGCTCCCAGGCCCCGCTGCTGCTCGGTTTGTCGCTGCTGATCGTGTTCCTGTGCCTGGCGGCGCTGTATGAGAGCTGGTCGATTCCGACCTCGGTGCTGCTGGTGGTGCCCCTCGGCGTGCTCGGCGCGGTATTGGCCGTAAGCTTGCGCGGGATGCCCAACGATGTGTTCTTCAAGGTCGGCCTGATTACCATCATTGGGCTGTCGGCGAAGAACGCGATCCTGATCATCGAGTTTGCCAAGGACCTGTATGACCAGGGTGAAGACCTGATCGACGCCACGTTGAAAGCCGCACGCCTGCGCCTGCGGCCGATCATCATGACCTCCCTGGCGTTCATCCTCGGCGTGGTGCCGTTGGCGATTGCCACGGGCGCCAGCTCGGCCAGCCAGCAGGCCATCGGTACCGGGGTGATCGGCGGGATGATTACCGCGACGCTGGCGGTGGTGTTTGTGCCGGTGTTCTTCGTCGTGGTCATGAAGCTGGTGCGCAAGCGCCACACGTAATAAATGCGCTATGGTGCTTACACATCCCTGATTTGTGAGCGCCATGCCCTTCCTCGCACGCACCCACCCTCGCCTGTCCTCCGCCGCCGTCCTGGGCCTGGCGGTGGGGCTCCTGGCTCCCGCCGACACGATCATCAGCAAAATCCTCATCGGCTGGAACGCCGGGGTCTGGACCTACCTGGTGCTGATGCTGTGGCTCACCAGCCACTCCCGGGCCGACGACGTGAAACGCATCGCCGAGATCGAGGACGAAAACGCCGGCCTGGTGTTGTTCATGGTGTGCATCGCAGCGATTGCCAGCCTGGCGACCATCACCCTGAACCTGGTGGGCACCAAGGACCTGAGCGATAGCCAGCGCCTGTTGCATTACGGCTTCACCGGCCTGACGGTGGTTGGCTCATGGCTGCTGATCGGGGTGATTTTCAGCGTGCACTATGCGCGCCTGTATTACACCTGGGACGGCCCCGAGCCGGCACTGCGCTTTGCCGAGGATTTACGTACGCCCAATTACTGGGACTTCCTGTACTTCTCGTTCACCATCGGCGTGGCGGTGCAAACGGCGGATGTCGGGGTTGCCACGCGTACCATGCGCAAGGTGGTGCTGGGGCAATCGTTGATCGGGTTTCTGTTCAACACGGCGATCCTGGGGTTCTCGATCAACATCGCCGCCGGATTGTTTGGATGAAGCTGCACAAACCTTCTAGACGCTAAGCCCCTGCAGGAGCGAGCTTGTTCGCTCTTGCAGTGTTTTACCCCATAGGTATTTTATGGCCGCCCACAACTGGATCGACCTGGCTCAGGACGCCGACACCGGCATCGAGACCCTGCGCGCGCATTTCGAGGGCCACGCCTACGACCCGCACTGGCACGACAGCTACCTGGTGGGCGTCACGGAACAAGGTGTGCAGCAGTTCAACTGCCGGCGCACCCGCCATAACAGCGTGCCCGGCCAGGTGTTCCTGGTGGAGCCCGGCGAGCTGCACGACGGCGACGCGCCCACGGCGGACGGTTTTACCTACCACATGCTTTACCTCGACCCGCAGTGGTTGGCGCGGGAAGTCAGCGCAGTGTTCGAAGAAGCGCCGCTCGACAGCCAGCTGGGGTTTGCCAGCACCCTGGCCAGCGACCCGCGCCTGGCCCTGGCCACCAGCCGGGCCTTCCAGACCTTGCACGGAGGTGAGCTGCGCATCGTGCGGCAACAGGCGATGGACCAACTGCTCGAACGCCTCACTGCGCAACTGCACTGGCGCACCCGCTACCATGAAGACCCTCGCCTGCCACGGGTGGCGCACAAGGCCCGGGAATACCTGCATGCGCACCTGCAGCAAGACGTGGGCATGGATGAACTGGCGCGGGCCTGCGGCGTCGATCGCTTTCGCCTTACCCGCGCCTTCAAGAGCGCCTTCGGCCTGCCGCCCCATGCCTACCTGGTGCAACTGCGCCTGGCCCGCGCCCGGCATTGGCTGGCCAACGGCAAGCAACCCGCCGACGTAGCGATTGCCCTGGGCTTTGCCGACCAGAGTCACCTGGGGCGCTGGTTCGTGAGGGCGTATGGCCTGACGCCGGCGGCGTATCGCAAGCGGTGTTCACGCGTTTTGCAGCGCTAGCTGCGCCACCACCACTCGTCGGCACTGTCAATTCTCACAGGTTCGCCACGCCCCCCGATAGGTGTTTGATCTCCTTGTCAGCAGTCGGCCACTCAGGGCCGCGCCTCATTCAAGGAAGCCTGTCCATGCCCAATTTTCCCATAGCCCCGGATAATGCGCCGCTGGGCGACAACAACCCGCCCGGCAACGCCCTCGTGCTGCATAACCCATCGTCAGGTCTGGCGTCGCGCCGCGTCGAAGACCTCGACCCGCCCAAGTCAGCCTATCCGTCGGTCCCGCTGGATGCCACGCTGTATCCTGAAAGAGGGGTCTACGGCCTGGGCATCCGCCACGTGCGCCCCTTTGCCCAGTGGACCTTCGAACGCTGGTTCAACTTCAATTACGACTTCTACGCCCTCTACCTCAACGACCTGGTCAATGCAGTCGCCGCCGATATTGCGCTTGAAGACCGGGACCGTTACGACTTGTTCGTCCCCGAAGAATTCATCCCCGAAGGCGACGTCCAGATATACGGCCGCGTAGTGCGGGCCGGCAGCGGCCAGGAGAGTACGTCGCCGCTGCAAACCATCCTGATCAAGACCACCCGCCCCGGTGGCCGCGATAACGACCCCGGCAGCAAATGGCACCCGGGCTTGGTGATGACGGTGGAAGGCCTGCCTGAGGGCTCCACCGTTAATATAGATAATGCCAACAGCGGGGTCTGGTGCCTGATCCAGCGCTATGAAAACCTGCGCCAGAATGACCAGATCGAGCTGTCGTGGGATGGGGTTTTAGTCACGCATATCGTCAGCCCGGCCGAAGTCGCGGGTTCAGGGCCGATTCGCGTCTTTGTCTCCAGGGACATCATTTTGCAGGGGGGGGCATTTCGGCAAGCTGACCCTGCGGTTTCGGGTCTCGGACGTGGTGCAAAACTTCTCCGGGGATAAATACCAGTATTCCAAACGCTACTTCCTGGACAGCGAGCTGGATCCGAACCTGCTTTCTGCACCGATCTTCCTGGTGGATGGCGAAGAGGCGACCCAGATCGACTTCGATACCCAGAGCGAGGCAACCTTCGAAGTGCTGGTGACGGTGCCTCGGCAAACCCCGGCGCCCCTGCCGCGGCACCAATTGGCGGTGACCTTGTTCGGTACCCTGGGCGACGGTTCGACCCAGGTGTTCCCCTTGGCCCCGGTGGTGGACAGAAACCTCAGCGTTGAATTTGTCACCGTCGACCGCGAGATTATCGAACAACTGGTGGGCGGGTCCTTCCGGGTCTCGTTCCAGTGGCTGAAAAACGACGGCCGCGTGGAGCAATCCGGCAGTACCTCCGTCAGCGTGGTGGGCACGCCGGTGGCGATGCCGGCAGTGACGGTCGCACCGATCGAGGTGGGGCTGATCGAGCCCGATCAGGACATCACCGTGCAGATCCCCTTCTACGAACCCCACAACCCGGACTGGCTGGAAACCCTGGTGATTGAACATATCCGTCCTGGCGGCGGCGGCGAAGACTACGTGGAAGAACAACTGGCGGGCGCCCAGGGCGGCACGCGCTACGTCAGCAAAGAGCACCTGAAACAGTTTGAAGGCGTGGGCGACATCGCATTTTATTACCTGGTCAACGATGGCGCCGGACACGTCCTGGACGGCAACGCATTGACCATTCGCAAGTCTCGCGAGCTGTTCGCCCGCGTGGGTGAGCGCATCGGCAACATGCCGACTGCACACCTGGAAGGCGCCCTGGGCAACAACATCGACCCCAGCCATGTGACCACGCCCACCTTGCTGCTGACCCTGCCCCTGACCTTGCCCGCCCCGCACGGGCAGACCGAAGAAGGTGACCTGATCCACTAGAACGCCATCGGCTCCGGCCTTGACGGCTCGGCCAGTGGCGTTGTGCGCATCAACGGCGGCACGGCAGGCAAGCCCCTGGTTTTCCCGGTGAGCCGGGCGATCCTCGACAACAACAATAATGGCAGCCTGCGCATTACCTATAGCCTCGAACGCAGCGGCCCGCCACGCCTGGTATTGCGCTCCGAGGTGCTCAACCTGACCGTGGGCCGCGGCGTGCAACTGGAGCGTCCGGTTATCGACGGCGCCACCCTGTTCCCCGACGCACTCAACCCCCTGGCCGCATTGAGCGGCGCCAAGGTCATCGTGAGATACCGGCCGATGCAGGCCACCGACCAGATCAAGGTCGACTGGTTGAGCCGCGACGGGCTGGGCAGTGCCACCGAGTACACCTTGGGCAACCCGTCCACCAACGAAGTATTCGTGACCATCCCGGCGCGCACCATCGCCAGGGGTATTCGCCCCGGTGGCAACCAGATCAGCGTGCAATACCACTTCAACCGTGGCGCCTTTCCGTACCCTTCGGACACTGTCGACCTGCACCTGCTTCCCCTCACCGGGCTGCCCACACCGACGATCGACGGCATTGGCGACAGCACCCTGCTCGACCTGTCGAAACTCAATGACCAGGCCCGCGCCCGTGTATCCGTCTGGCCGTTTATCGATGCCGGGCAGTTTATGTGGATGAGTTGGGAGGGCACGTTTGCCGACGGCAGCCCGTACCGCGAGGACACCTACACCGCCAACCTGGTCACCGAAAACGGTGCCGCCAACGGTATCTCGCCACCCGCGCCAGTGGACAAACTGCAGCGCTTGATGGATGGCTCGCACCTGACCATCCGCTTCTGGGTCAGCCTGGCAGAAAGCCCCGACAAAAACACCGCCGTGCTGTTTGGCGTGCGTGAACACCGTGTGCAAACCCTGCCCGCCGTGCTGCCGCACCCACGGTTCAACGACCAGCCCGGGGCAACGCTGACCATTCAGCCGCTGGACCACGTAGACAACGCCAGTGTCACGGTGGCGTATGGCGGCATGAATCCAAGCCATTCCATCCAGTTGCAATGGATTTTCCCGGATGGTGGTGTTGCGGATATTGGCGCCAAGGACGGCCTGGACGGCGGTCGTGTGGATTTCGTCATTACCAATGAAGTGCTGGCAGACAGCGTCGGCAAAACCATTGAGTTGCGCTATGTCGCCACCATCAATGGCAGCCCGGTGCCTTCAGAAACGCAGGTATTGACTGTGGCCAGGATCCCGGCGGGCAGACCGCCACAACCGCGAATCAATAACATGAACAGCGGCACAACCCTGGACCTCCAGGCGTTCACCGGGGATGCACACGCCTCTGTAGCCAAATGGGAATTGAGCAAGCAAGGTCAACGTGTATGGATCACGCTGGAGGCGGCAGGTGTAGAACCTTTGTCGGTGCTGAGGGCACACGCCATTACTGCTGCTCAAGCGGCCAACGGCATCACCAACCAAGCTGTCTCCCGCAGCTGGCTGGCAAGCCTGGGGAAAAACACTACGTTCACGGTGACCTGCAAAGTGACCTATGACGGCAGTGACGATGAGTCAAAAGCCATCCCGCTCCTGCAAAGTACCTATACCGTGACATGGCTAGCGGAGGTCACATTTATTCCTACCCTCCTTCACTCATCAAGGGGGATCGTCGTCAGCCCTGACGGGCGCCGCGTTTATGTCGCTGTTGGCGCGGGTGGTAGAACTGCGATTTACGTTATCGACACAGCAACGGACGCCATTATTCACTCGGCTTCGTATGACATTCAGTCCAGTGGGCACCTTGCAATTCACCCGGACGGATCAAGACTCTACCTGGACCTAATCTACATCGGTATAGCGGTAATCAGTACAACCTCCTTCGCCAGAGTTGCGACCTATGCCACCGGAAATGAACATATAGTGGACATGGCGATCAATACTGCAGGCACTCGGCTATATGTCACTGCGAGGAGCGGTGCTTATACTTACGACGCCGCCACCGGCAATCGGATAGCTCAAATAGCGGGTCAGTCTTACTTCATCGCCCGCTTACCTAATAATACGCGCGCCTATCTGACGACCTATGGCGGCGGCTTCAACCCGGTTGATACGACTGTTATCAATACTGCAAACAATAGTGTTGTGACTGTCATTCAGGGAACGCGCGGGCCGATGGCTTTAAGTACCAACACCCCTCGCCTCTATTTTGCGAGAGGTGATGGCTTGGGGATAATAAACACCAACACCAACAGCTTGGTGACCGTGATTGAGGCGGGATCGGGAACGTCGGTTGCAGTCAACCCGGTACTTCCTCATGCCTATACGGCAGGGTACAGGGCCTTCAACATATTTGACACAAATACGGACAGGCTTATAGCGACTGTACCCGTGGATATTGAGTTTGATTCTGCCGCTATTGCAGTACTACCAAACGGTTCAAAAGCTTATTTCACCAGCCGTGACTCGCAAGGACTCTACGTCATGCGTTATTAATTAACTAACCGAGGTATAACCGGGACAGGTGCATCTAAACCATGGACTTGTCCCTTTTTTTGTCCCCTATAGCTCTCCCGCCACTATCCCCTCCCCGTGTCCGCCCGCCCCTGCTCAAACCTTCCAGACACGCCACCACGCACCTGCAACCATCGACTCCATCGCCCCACTTACGGAGTCGCCCCACCATGTTCCCTACCCTGTTGCCCTTCCTGTTATTCGCTTTTGTAGCCTCCATCACCCCTGGCCCCACCAATATCCTGGTGCTGAGTAACAGCGCACGGTATGGCTTCAAAGCCGCACTGCCTATCGTGCTGGGCGCATGCGCGGGGGCGGCGGGGATTGTGCTGCTGGTAGGCTCCGGCGTTGGCCAGTCGCTGGCGCACTGGCCCCGGGTGCAGGCAGCGATGCAATGGCTGGGGGTCGCCTGGCTCAGTTACCTTTCCTGGCAGATCTTCAGCGCCCCCGCCGAGTCAATCGACCCGGCTGCCGTGCAAAAACCCTTGGGCCTGGCCGGCGCCGCCAGCCTGCAACTGGTCAACCCCAAGACCTGGATGATGGCCCTGGCGGTGGTGAGCGTGTTTGCCGGCAATGGCGATGAACGCCAGAGCCATGTGCTGTACCTGTCGCTGGCGTTCTTTGTGATCGCCTTGCCGTGCCTCGGCGCGTGGGCATTGCTGGGGGTTGGAAGCAGCCGGGTGTTTCGCTCGCCCAAGGCCATGCAACGGTTCAACCGCTGCATGGCGGTGTTGTTGCTGGTCTCAAGCTGGCTGAGCGTCTGGGTGTAGACACAACCGTTCGTCGGCACTGTCAGTTTTCACAGCTATCCGCTATCGGGGCTGCGGGTGTTTGATTTCCCTTGCCTATATGCACAGCCAGCGCTGTGCGTGACTTCCAGCAAGGAGTGGTCAGCATGCCCAACCAACCGATCGACCCCGATGACAATGCCTCGGTCATTGACGACCCAGGTGTACCTGTTTCCGACAGCCCCCTGGCCCTCCTTGAGCCCGCGCCCCTGCCGGTGATCACGGCTGAAGACCTGGCCCCACCCTATTCGGCGTTCCCGCCGGTCTCGCTTGACCGGTATCCCGATGAACCTTACGCCTATGGCCTGGGCATTCGGCATGTTCAGCCCTATGCGTATTTCGTCCTGGAAAAATGGCACACCTGGGCCATCTTCGACGCCTTTGAGTTGTACCTCAATAACGATCTTCAGGTATCTGGTGTCGTCGAGATGGACCAGGATCGTTATGGCATGTACGTCATCGCCGAACGCATGCCTGAAGGTGAAGTGCAAGTGCGCGCGCGGGTAGTGCGCGCAGGCAGCGGCCAGGAAAGCACCTCGCCGCCGCAAAGCATATTGATCAAGACCACCCGTCCCGGCGGGATTGAGAACAATGGTGACGACAAATGGCACAGTAAACTCAGCCTGAGTGTCGACGGTTTGCCCGAAAGCAGCACGATCAACATGGACACGATCAGTCGCGGGTTATACGCCGTGATTGCGCCCTATCCGAACGTGCGCAAGAACGACACCATTGAGTTCTATTGGGACGGAATTGAGATCAGGCACCTGGTCACGGCCGCCGAGGCTGGCGGTATCCAGCCGATCAGGGTATTTATCAGCAAGGAAAATATTCTCAAGGGCGGCCTCAACGGCGCACTCACCCTGCGCTTCAGGGTGTTCGATGTGGTTCAGAATTACTCAGGGGAAAAATACCAGTACTCCAAGCCGTATGGACTGGTCGCCGAACTGGACCCCAGCTTGATGAGCGCGCCGTTTTTCCTGGTGGATGACGCGGAAAGCCGGCAAATCGATTACGACACGCAAAGTAATTCACTGTTCGAAATCCTGTTGCAGACCCCACGGGTGACACCGGCCCCGCTGCCCCCAAATCAGGTCACGATTACCCTGACGGCCACGCTGGCGGACGGCACGATCGAAGAACTGGTGCTTGATCCTGTCGAAGTCAGGAACGGTCGGGAAGAGATCTTCCCGGTGGACCGCGATTTGATCGAGCGCGTCATCGGCGGCTCGTTCAGGGCTTCATTCGTCTGGCACACCGCCACCGGTGGCCACCTCGGGCAGTCTGGCAGTGTCACCGTGACGGTGGTGGGTACACCGACCTCGATGCCGGCAGTGACCGTGACCCCGAGCGAGTTGGGCCTGATCAACCCGGACGATGATGCCTTTATCAGCATCCCGTCCTACCAGCCCCACGCCTACGACTCGCTGGAAACCCTGGTCATCGAGCAAATTGTTCCAGGGGGCGGTGGAATTCGCTATTCCGACCCGCAACTGGCCGGAGACCAGGGCGGCACTCGCCGCGTGCCCAGTGAAGCGCTTCAACAATTCAAGGGGCTGGGTGACGTCGCAGTGTATTACCTTGTCGACGACGGCGCGGATGCCCAGTTGCATGCCTACGGTGCGCTGATTGAACGCAAATCACGGGTGCTGACAGTACGCATCGACGAACGCCTCGAAACCATGCCTGCCCCCACCCTGCAGGGCGCGATTGACGACAACGTTGACCCGGTTGACGTAGTGGGCGACAGCGTGCTGCTGACGCTACCCTATACGGCAACCAGGAGCCGCGACCATATCCAATGGAACATTGTGGGCACGGGCACAGGCGGTTCCGCCAGCGGTTCGGTGACGATCAACGGTGCGACACAGGGCCAGCCACTGGTACTGCAGGTCAGCCGTGCAGTGCTGGATAACAACTTCGATGGCCAACTGCGCATCACCTACAGCTTGGAACGCGAAACCCCGCTGCCGAAACTCACCTTGCGCTCGTTTACAACCCTCCTGACCGTGGGCCGTGGCGTGGAACTGGATGCGCCTGAAGTCGTGGAAGCCGAGCAGTACCCTGACCGGCTTGACCCGCTGGCGGCTCAATCGGGAGCAACGGTGCTGGTGAAATACCGGCGCATGCGCGAGAGCGAATCGTTTTCGGTGAAATGGGTGACGGCCGATCTGCTGGGCAGCACCGTCGAAACGGGTTGGGGCAACCCCGACACCAATGAAGTTAGCGTGCCGATAGAGGCCCGTACCATTGCCAAGGGCATTCGCAACGAGCGTAACCGCATCAGTGTGCAATACAGTTTTACCCGCAGCGGGTTTCCCCATGACTCGGATATTCTGAACCTGGACCTGCTGCCGTTGAGTGGGTTACCCACACCAACCATCGACGGGGTCGGCAACAGCGTGATCCTGCCGACGAACGAGCTCGTCGCTCAAGCCCGCATCCGTGTGGCGGCCTGGCCTTTGGCCTTTGAAGAGCAGTTCATGTGGCTGCAATACACGGGTACCAACACCGACGGCAGTGCGTTCAACCTGGACACTTTTATCGCCGCCCCCGTTGGAGAAAGCGCCACCCTGGGTGTCTCGCAACCCATACCGTTGGCGGAGCTGCAAGGCCTCAAAAATGAGTCGCACCTGACCATTCGCTTCTGGGTCAGCCTGGCCGAAAGCACTGATAAAAACACCGCAGTACTGTTTGGTGTGCGCGAGCATATTATCCAGTCGATCCCCGCCACGTTGCCGCGCCCGGCCTTTGCCAATCTGCAAGGCGCGACCTTGACCATCGACCCACAGGACTGGCAGAACAACGCCTATGTGGCGGTGGCCTATAACGAAATGACCGCGGCCCACCGCATCGCCCTCGAGTGGATTTACCCGAACGGCACCATGGCGACCATCCCGGCGCAGAACGGTAACACCAATAAGCGCGTCGACTTTCAGATCAGCCGGGACATCCTCGCCAACAGCGCGGGCAAATTGATTGAGCTCCGTTATATGGCGACGATAGGGACGACTACTGTCCCGTCAGAAACACAGAAGCTGACCGTCAACCGTGTTCCGTCCTCGGCGCTGCCTCGGCCGCTGATCAATGGCGTCCCTACAGGCGGTGAGTTGAACCTCAATAACTTCAGCACCAATGCCACCTTGAGTGTTGCCCCTTGGCCTTTGGCCGCAACGGGCCAGAAGGTCTGGGTGCAACTGACCAGGGCGGGCAGCGCGCCGTTGAATGTGCTGACAAACTACAGCCTGCTGGCGGGAGAAGTATCGACCGGCTTGGTGAACAAGGCGGTACTGCGCACATGGCTGGACGGGCTGCCTAACAACAGCATCATCACCGTAACGTGCAAGGTAACGTTTGATGGCAGCAGCGTTGAATCCACGGCCATTACGTTCCCCACTGCGACCTATACGGTAATCACTTCGCTGAGGATTGATCAGAGTCAAATGAACTTGAACGGTACAAGGGTGCTCACCAACTGGCCCGCAACCGGGAGGGATTGGGCGGGCAATACGCAGACACGAGTAGCCAGCGGAGGGGTTGGTTCTTATTCCTATGCCTCCAGCGCACCTACTATTGCTTCAGTACACTCAACCACGGGAAAAGTAACAGGCAATCGTAATGGTACGGCCACGATCACCGCGAGAGACAGAAATAATATTTCGCGGTCCTATACGGTCGTTGTCTCTAACATCTTCCAACTACAAGTCAATGAAACACACCAGTCTCCTACTGCTGCTATTAACTGGATGAACTCAATAGGAGGACGCCCACTTGTAATAGGCAACAGCGGAAATGGATCGATAATTTCCGCGTTAAGCTCTATATACAACCCTCCTCCAAGACTCAGAGAGTATGGACTTTGTTCATTCAATGGTGGTTGGTACAACTTCATAACGATAGGAACCGGACCGCTATACTGGGTGGCTGTGCGCGGGCATTACAACATGTCGGCGTGGTGTATGACTCCCTATTAAAAAATCAAGATACGTAACCCCACAAAAAAAGGAAGCCTCGGCTTCCTTTTTTCTTTACCCCTGTTTCCTAGAAGTCGTAACGCACTCCCACATTAACCCCCCACGGCTGATCCACCTTCTTGCCCTGGGCATGTTCAATATCAGCGTGCAGCTTGACGTTCTTCGACACCGACATCGCCACGCCCGCTGCCACTTCAATACGCGAACCGAACACATCGTTGTTGAAGCGCTGGTCGTTCACCTTGACCTTGTTGCTGTGGTTGAACTCATGGGCCAACGCTGTACGCAGGTAGGGCTGCAGCACCCCGCCGCTCTCCAGCTGGATATTCTTGCCACCTGTCACGCCGAGCTTGCCCACCACGGAGGCGGTGCGATCACCCTTGGCCTGCAGGCCATTGTCCAGCTCGTAACTTTGCGCCTGGATAATCGCTGTGCTCAGTTGCGAGTACGGTTCTACAAAGTAACCATCGTCGAGCTTGATATGCCGGCCGACTTCCGCCGATGCGCTCACGGCATTCTGCGTGTAGTTGCCCTTGGCACGCTTGCCGTCGCTCATGGTCACGTTGACCTCGTTGTGCAAGCGGTTGAGCTTGACCACGCCGTCGAAGTACAGCCCGCTCTCGTCGTCGATCCAGGTGGCATACCCCCCCAGGTAGTAGCTGTTGACCTTGCCGCTCCCGGAAGTGTTGGCGCTGATGTCGGACGTGCTGTGACCCGCCATGACACCGGCCATCCACTGGCCATCTCCGCCCGACAATGGCGCATCGGCCCCCAGGCTCAGGCCACGCTGGTTTTGCGTGTAGCCACCACCGTCCTTGTTCCCGGCTACCTCGTATTTGTTGCCGTAGCCACGCATCCAGAACCCGTTGCTCTGGCCGTCGCTGAAACGCAGTTCACCCATGCGGGTACGCAGCAGGGACATCTCGCCGTACAGCACGGTGGGGGCCGTGTTGAACAACGCCATTACGGTTTTGGTGCTGTTGCTGGTACCACGACGGTTAGGATCGAGGTACCAGTCGGTGTCTTCCTTCTTCAGCCCGTAGGAATAGGCGCCCACATCCACGGTGTCGCCGTCCAGCGAGAAGTGCGCATCGCCACCTTCGGTGTGCACCACACGAATCGGCAAGGCACTCGCCAACTCGGAGCCGGTCGCCGCCAACAGCAGGCTGTGGTTGCCCGTGGCAACCCCGTTGACGTTGAGCAAGTCGGTCTGGCCGGTGCTGAAGTCGGTGTGCATCACATAGCTGCCGTCACCCGACAGGCTGTTGACGTCCAACTGGAAGAACTCATCGGCGCCGCCAAAGTGCACGGTGCCGCCGCCCATGATCAAGTCGCCGACTGAACTGTCATCCACCAGCATCCAGTGGGACGCTGAATTGACGCTCAACTCGGCGACGTTCTGCAGTTTGCCGGTGAGCCAGGAGCCATTGTTGAGCTGCAACCTGGCGGTGCTGCCGTCTTCGACCACGACGTCGCCGACCAGGAAGCTGCGGTCGACGTTCATGTTGGCGGTGGCGCCGTTCATGACTTCCAGCAGCACACCGTTTGCGCCGGTCAGCGTGGAGCCATTGAGTACATGAATATCAGCAAGGGTGGATTCCCCGGGCCGGAACGAGCCGACCTGAATCGCCGAACCGGTCTTGCCCTCGACGCTCGAGCGGTCGAGGATCAGGCTGCTGGCCAAAGTCGGGTCGTTATCCACGCCCATCTTCACGCCAATGTCTCCACCAACGATGCTGGTATTGAACGCACGGGCCTGGCCATTGAACAGTTCGATACCCACGCCATCATCTGCGGTCGCCTCGACACGCGAATCGGTCAGGTCCAGCACACTGTGGGCACTGGCCGAGGCACCACGGGTGCTGCCGGTGATGTGACTGTTGACGACCATGACGCTGGAACCATTGGTGGCGCCCAGGGAACGGGCCGCTGCCAGCCCGGTTCCGTTGTTGTGGGTAATGTTGCTGTTGGTGATCAGCACGTTGCTGCCCGTGACATGAACCCCGGCCCTTGCCGAATCCCGCGCAACGACGTCCGAACCATCGATGCGGATGTCGGAGTTGATTGCGGCAATGTCCCGGGTGCTGCTGCCGGCATTGACAAGCAGGGTTGCGGAGTTGGCAGTGATTTGCAGGGTGGGCACTCCCAGAACCGTCAGGCGGGAACCTGCACGCAATTCAAAAGTGTCAGGGCGCGGGCCAGGCCCCGCCATTTCATCCGGGCCGGTCACGACACGCGCTTCGGACAGCTGCGCCATGAGCATCAGCAGTGTGACGGCCTTGGCCTTGAAGGCAAGGCTTAAGGGAGTTGGTTTGAAATTGAATGGAGCTGACATCTTTACGGACCTCTGGGTTGGCGTTCCTTTACGGAAAAAAACTGGCCGGTTCCGAAAAGCGTGTGGACCCTGCCAATCAAGCGGCGCCCAAGGTACCCAGAGCTGTTCCCAACATCTGTAGGACTAATCCCAAGGTGCTGTGCTGAAAGTGAATGCAGTTTGTAGTCGACCCAAGGGCAAAAATGCCAAAGAGGAGCAAGGCTCCTCTTTGGCAATAGGGCTCAAACAAGTATCAAGGAAGCGGGACGGCAGTACCGTCGCAGAAAAAGCCATTCGTTCCACCTATCCGAACCCCGCGAACAAGAGGATGCGCTTCATCGGAAGGTAATGGTCCTTCAGGCAGGTTGATGGTGTACCAGATCCGCGCGGAGCCCGCCAGCCTTGCACCCGAGTTGGGCTGGATGGGTTTGTAGATGGTCTCATAGGGCCCCAGGAGCAACTCGAACCCAGAATTGATCATGGCTTGCGTGAGCGGTATGGAGTCCACTCGACCCACTGCTGCCGGGACCGCTACCATTCCTGCATTGTCGCTGTAGCCCTGCCAGTGCAGCGTAACTACCATCCTCAGTTCAAAGTGCTCCGAAGACGGGATAAACACCACAACGTTTCCGGGAGGATTTTCAGGCCTGAACGTAGTGCAGTTGATCGCCCCTGCGTCCGACAGATGTCGTACCACCGGCGGGGCAAGCTCTTTGAAGTTGGCATTCACCGTCACCGTGGTTTCAGGGGAAAACTGGCGGTTGGTGCTGGCCCCTTGGGCAATGGTGTAGAACACCGTCTTGCGGCCATTGCCATGACGCTCAATGAAGCTCCACGGGATTGAGAGCGGAATCACCTGGCCAGCCGAGGCGCCGGTCACCGGTTGAGTAGCAACGAGTTCGCCCGAATAGTAAAGGCGGATCGTAAAGTCGCTGGCATCCGGTGTGGGTGCCGTACTCCATAACGTTACCCGAGCAATTGCAGGCCGGTTGGCGTGGTCGCGCTCCAGCTCGTCGTCGGGGCCCTCGGTACCGGTTGCGTCCACCCCCTTCACGACTACTGGCAGCAGGTCATCGTTGATCGGGTCCGGGCCAATGGGAGTGGGGCCGACAACAAACAGGTCCAGGTTGACGGTGGTGGTCGGTGTCGCCGGGTTGTTGACAGACCGCCGCCGCACCACATAGGAAACGGTCAACGGCAATAGCCCTCGAGTGGCGCCATACAGGATTTCCAGCACCCTGTACGGAACGTAAACCTCCGCCGGGAAACGGCTGTTGCCCAGTGGCTGGGCCTCCAAGTTAACGGTGGTGATGCTTGTCCTCAATGTGACGAGGAATTCATCTCCATCGACGCCGCGCAGAAAGTTCGTATATTCAGGAATACGCACGATCATGCCGCCGTCCAGCGCAACGTCCGCCCGATCAATCAATACATCGCCGGGGGGTGAGGTTCGGTCAACCAGGGGGGCCAGCAGGTTCTCGGGCGCTGGAAACAGGCCCACGTCCATCTCGTAGGCAGTCGAAAGCCGCGCCCAATTCCCTGCCGCGTCGAACAACTCATACCGCAAATTGCGCAGGCCATCCGGATTGGCGTCAACCACGGATAATGGCAATGGAAAGCTCAGGTCCGCAGGCAGATTCCAGCGTGGCGAAGGATCGGGCGGGTTGGGTGCATAGGGCGTATCGGAGCCATTATAGTAAAGATACGCCCAATCGCCCGCGGCCCGACCATGCGCCACATAATCCGGGATCGTAAACACTGCAGACTCATTGGGCTTGCTTTCAAAGTAGTCGCGGTCGGCAGGTGTCGGCAGGTCGGCAGGCGGAATCGGTGCCGGCGGTGCATCGGGGGAAATGGCATACGGTGGTGTCAGGTCAACGACAACGGTCTGCGGATCTGATTCGGAATAGTTGTCAACGCCACGTACGTTAATTCCGTACTTGATTTGGTACCGCCCCGCGGGCCGCCGACCTTGAGCAATGTTCACCACTGTCTCAGGCCCTGGGGCAACAACGGTGAAATTATAAATGGGCGCGCCCCACTCGGTGTCATCGAAATTTTTCCACCAAACAGTGACAAGATCGTCAAGAAACGGATGGGTATCGGCGTCAGGCCATAGTGGAATAGAGAAATTCAAATTCTCACGCAGGTTGTACTCCCGTGAAAGCAATCCAGGGTAGCCAGGCACCTCACCTTCAAGAAGACCATCAGGCAAGGCGTCAGTCGTATTGGCACTTCGATTCTTTGCATAGTTACGGATAAAGTCGATCGTGTCCTTTTTCATTACGTGTCTCCAGATATTAAGACGAATTACATCTCACCCACACTTCCCTACCATTGACGTAGCCGTTCGCGTCGCGAGACAAAGCGCTTGCACGCCTATCACACGCCGACTATTCCCTGCACAACAACAAATTCACCCAGTCCTTTAATCTTTGACCAACGTTGCCTTTCCATCACTAGTGCAACTAATGACATCCCCGGGTTTACAAAACCCACCCGTTGGAAAGGTCAGGTCGACACGGATATGTCCGCTCCCCTTGACGTCTGGCCGGGAGTCACCCACCTTGCCCAGGTTGCGCCACACTTCGAAACTGGCGACAGCTGAACCGTATTCGCGCATAGGCTCGAGGGTCCGGTCGAACGGTTCCACCACAACGTTAATACCGTTATCAATATGGGGTTGCAGCACCTGGATGGTTTCTTCGTATTCAGTGCCAGCAATAGGATCAACCCAGTTATTACGCGCATAGCCTTGCCAGTGAAAACGCACCTCGTCGTTAAGTTGCAGGCCGATATTGCCCGGAATCAACCAATGCACGCCATATAAAGGCGAAGGCGAAGAACAACAGGTCACATACTCGTTAGTCAGGGTGTGCTGAACTTGCGGAGGAGTAAAATCAATCAGCGCCGTCACATCGACATTCACAAAAGTTGGTGGCGACTGTTGTTCGTTGACCCCATTACTGGTGAGGTAATGGACCGGCAGACGTGGATTGACCGTCCCCTCGATCAGATTCCAGGGAATATCGGTAAACCACACCAACTGCCCTCCTACCTCCCCCAACTGCACCCGATGGCTGGCGACCGGGCCAACACCGTTCCAGAACAGACTGAGCAATTGACCCGCAACCGGATCTGCAAACAAAGGAACATATGCCTGGGCAGCCAGCCCACGATCCAGATGATTGAGCTGATTGGGAGTCCTGGAGCCGCGCCCTATCACCGTGACGCTGGCCAGGGTCGGGTTAAGCAATGCGGGCGCATTGGGATGGTCCTGGCCGGCAATCGTCAGGTCGACATTGAACCGTTCCGATAAGGAACGAAATGGAGGCAGGGCTCCGCGAATGATTTCGTAGCGCACCACCGCCGCTTCGGGAACCGGTACAGGCGCAGGCCCCCTGAGGGTCAGCCATGGAATTTCCACATCACAAGGGAAGCCCAGTACCGGCTGCGGGACTGTCGGACGGGCATTCCAATAGGCGATTACCTGGTCCCCCGGCGCCCAATCGTCGTAGGCGGGGTCAATGCGCATGAACACGCCACGACGTGCATCATCGCGCTTGATCAGGCCGTCGTCGTATGCCGGTGGCCGAATTTGCGGACGCGGCAAGTTGCTCGGCAACGGCGTCAGTGCCAGCTGAAACAGCAGTCCGGCACTCTGGCTGCTGAAATTGCCTGCCTCGTCAAAAATGCGGTAGAAAATATAGGCGTCACCGTTGTTCAACCTGCGAAAAATATCGGGGTCCACGTAAGCAACCAGCGGGTCTGAGGCTAACGCGATCACGTACTCGGCGTCCGCCGCGCTTAGCGGCGGGTTATCCCGGTTGGACAGGTAGAATTCAATCCGGTCCTTGTCCGAGCGCACGGTGTAAAACGGAATATTGAACGCCAGCGGCACGTTATCGAGCAGGTATTGCTCATCGACGTTCGGGGTCGGGGCAACTACAAAACCCACAGTATCCAGAGGGTTCAGTAACTCAGGCGAGTCCAGATCGATGGTGAGTGTTCTCCTGGGATTCAACACACCGACGCCGCCAAAGGAGTCCTCAACCGTGTAGTAGAGTTGCGCGGTGCCGGAGCCCTCATCAGTCAATCGTGACAGGGGCACCTCCAGTGAGATCACCGCAGGCAGAGGGGGTGGCGGGCCAAACACCTGCCGCGAATCAACCACCTCATCGACACCCGCCCACACCCAGTGGAGGCGCACGGTGTGCGGCTCATCCAGCGCCTCGGGGCGCGGGTTCCACATCGGGATGTTGACCTGCAGCGGGCCCTGCAGGCGCGAGCGCGGGATCAGGCCCCGGGGGTCACCACTGTCGACGCCGGGTATGTCCATCGGGTCCAGCAACACAGTGCCCCCGTCGTCTGCGCCCAAGGGTTTGATCAGGTAAGTGGATTCAGAGACGTCAGACATGGGTTTAATCCTCAACACGGTGGACAGTGGCCTGCCGGCAGGCGGCGTGTGTATACCAAGTGGCGTTGAGAGAATTAAGCGCCCGATTCCTTCGTCCGGATACTGTCAGAATTAACAGGTAGACCCCTCCATTCGTCGCTTTTGCTCGGCCTTGCTGCCTGGGCGGTTACTGAGCAGCGCTTGACGAAATTTCCTACTTGGTGTTTCCTGAAACCGGTTTCAGCGATTGGTTTCGCCTTGGAACCCAGATAAATCCAATAAGAAAGGCCCACCGCCGTGACTACTTTCTCCGCCGCCCAACGCAGCCGCGTGACCATGCTGGACGTCGCCGAGCGCGCCGGTGTGTCCAAGGCCAGCGTGTCGCGCTTTATCGGCGACGACCGTGCCCTGCTCTCCGATGCCATCGCCCTGCGCATCGAGCAGGCCATCGATGAGCTGGGCTATCGCCCCAACCAGATGGCCCGCGGCCTGAAACGCGGGCGCACCCGCCTGATCGGCATGCTGGTAGCCGATATCCGCAACCCCTATTCGATTGCCGTGATGCATGGCGTGGAAACCGCCTGCCGCCAGCACGGCTACAGCCTGGTGGTGTGCAACACCGACCGCGATGACGAGCAGGAGCGCCAGCACCTGGCGGCCCTGCGTGCCTACAATATCGAAGGGCTGATCGTGAATACCCTCGGCCATCACCTGGACCAATTGCTGGAACTGCAACGGGAAATGCCCCTGGTGCTGGTGGACCGCAAGGTCGAACCGCTGCACAGCGACCTGGTAGGGCTGGACAACCGGGTAGCGGTGCGCATGGCCGTGGAGCATCTGGAACAGCAAGGCTATCGCGACCTGCTGTTGGTGACTGAAGCCACCGACGGCACCAGCTCGCGGCTTGAGCGCCTGGACAGTTTCAAGGCGGAGATGACCAACCGTCCGACGTTGACCGGCGCCGTACTGGAGTTGGACGGCGAACTGGAACAGCGTCTGCAAAAGTTTCTAGGCAAATCCGGCCCCAAGGCGTTGTTCTGCGCCAACGGAATCGCGGCACTGGCGTGTACCCGTGCATTGAAAAATCTAGGCTGCGACCTGTTTGATGACGTGGGCCTGATCGCCCTGGATGACCTCGACTGGTACCCGCTGGTGGGGAACGGCATCACCGCCCTCGCCCAGCCCACCGAGGCCATTGGCGCCAGTGCGTTTGACTGTTTACTCAAGCGTTTGCGCGGCGATAGCCAGCCCCCACGCACCCTGGATTTCTTGCCACAACTGATTATCCGGGGCTCGACCCAATCCCTTGTGGGAGCTGGCTTGCCTGCGATAACGGTTTCTCCGGCGAAGCAGTAGGCGGCTGACCGCCGCCATCGCAGGCAAGCCAGCTCCCACACGTTTATTTTGCGAATAAAAATGAAACCGGTTTCAGAGGTCCACAACAATGCATAAATACCCCGTCTCCATCAGCCTTTCCAGTTACGGCGCTGACCTGGTCCGCCAGCAAGGCCAGTTGAGTTTCGTCGAGGTGCTGGCTGCCGCCGGCGCGCAACGCATCGAATGGCGCGAAGAGCTGCTGACCACCGAACAACCCCATGAGCTGGCGCAAGCTGCAGCCGATCAAGGCCTGGAGTGCGTGTTCTCATCGCCCCTGGAACTCTGGGTGGCCGGTCGCTCACAGCCCAATGCCGAACTGGCCGCCACCCTCGACCGCGCCCAGGCATTCGGCGCCCGCTGGCTGAAAGTCTCCCTGGGCTATTTCACCGACACCAACGACCTCGACAGCTTGAGCGCCCTGCTCAACCGGCATCCGGTCAAGCTGCTGGTGGAAAACGACCAGACCCTGCACGGCGGGCGCATCGAGCCGATGCAGCGCTTTTTCAACGAAATCGAGCGGTTGGCGGTGCCGGTGAAAATGACCTTCGATATCGGCAACTGGCAATGGCAGGACCAATCCGCGACCACCGCCGCGCGCCTGCTGGGCCGGCATGTGGACTACCTGCACTGCAAGGCCGTGGCCCGGCGCGCCGACGGCAAGCTGGTGGCCCTGCCGCCGGGCGCCGCCGACCTGCATCTGTGGGAACAACTGCTCAAGCACATGACTCAAGGTATTACCCGGGCCGTGGAATTTCCGCTGCAAGGCAATGACCTGGTGCAGGTCACCGCCCAACAGGTCGCCGCCCTCGCCGTCCTCGGCCAGCCCCGCGTGGAGAACGCACATGTCTGAGATCGATATCCTGTCGTTTGGTGAAACCATGGCGATGTTTGTCGCCGAACAGACCGGCGACCTGGCCCAGGTTGCCCAGTTTCACAAGCGCATTGCCGGCGCCGACAGCAACGTCGCCATCGGCCTGTCACGCCTGGGCTTCAACGTCGCATGGCTGAGCCGCGTGGGTGCCGATTCCCTCGGGCGCTTCGTGGTGGACACCTTGCAGAACGAAGGCCTGGACTGCACCCATGTGGCGGTGGACCCGCTGCACCCCACGGGCTTTCAACTCAAGTCCCGCGAGGAAGCCGGCGATGATCCGCAGGTGGAGTACTTCCGCCGTGGCTCGGCCGCCAGCCATCTGTCGGTCGAGGCGATCAAGCCTGAGCTGTTGCAAGCCCGGCACCTGCACGCCACCGGCATTCCGCCGGCGCTGTCGGATGCCACCCGCGACCTGTCGCGCCAGTTGATGACGCAAATGCGCGAGGCCGGGCGCAGCGTGTCCTTCGACCCGAACCTGCGCCCGTCCCTGTGGGCGAACGAGCAACGCATGATCAGCGAAATCAACGCCCTCGCCTGCCTGGCGGACTGGGTGTTGCCGGGCTTGAGCGAAGGCCGCTTGCTCACCGGTTTTGAAGACCCGGCCGACATCGCCGCGTTTTACCTGGACCAGGGCGTGGAAGCCGTGGCCATCAAGCTCGGGCCCCACGGCGCGTATTACCGCACCCAGTTGGACCAGGGGTTTGTCGCCGCCGTGCCAGTGGCCAAGGTGGTCGACACGGTCGGCGCCGGCGATGGATTTGCCGTGGGCATGATCAGCGCGCTCCTGGAAAACCTGAGCTTCAGCGAAGCCGTGCAGCGCGGCAACTGGATCGGCAGCCGCGCGGTGCAGAGCCGTGGCGACATGGAAGGCTTGCCGTTCAGGACCGATCTGCCCCACACCCAGAAAGCCGGTTAATCAGCATCACCGAGTTACCTGTTGCCACAACTACAACAAGCTCAGGAGCAACCTTATGGAACCGTTGAAACTCGCCACCCGCCGTTGGTGGTACATCATGCCCATCGTGTTTATCACCTACAGCCTGGCGTACCTGGACCGCGCCAACTACGGCTTTGCCGCCGCCTCCGGGATGGCCGAAGACCTGATGATCACCCCGGGCATGTCGTCATTGCTCGGCGCGCTGTTCTTCCTCGGCTACTTTTTCTTCCAGGTGCCCGGTGCGATCTACGCGCAGAAACGCAGCGTGAAGAAGCTGATTTTCGTCAGCCTGATCCTGTGGGGCGGCCTGGCCACCCTGACCGGCATGGTGTCCAACGCCTACATGCTGATCGTGATCCGCTTCATGCTCGGGGTGGTCGAAGCCGCCGTGATGCCGGCGATGCTGGTGTACCTGTGTCACTGGTTCACCCGCGCGGAACGCTCGCGGGCCAACACCTTCCTGATCCTCGGCAACCCGGTGACCATGATGTGGATGTCGGTGGTCTCGGGCTACCTGGTGCAGCATTTCAGCTGGCGCTGGATGTTTATCATCGAAGGTTTGCCGGCGGTGCTGTGGGCGTTTATCTGGTGGAAGCTGGCGGATGAAAAACCCGCAGACGCCAAATGGCTGAGCGCCCAGCATAAAAAAGACCTGGAAACCGCCCTCGCCGAAGAACAAGTGGGCATCAAGGCGGTAAAGAACTACGCCGAGGCCTTTCGCTCACCCAAGGTGATCATCCTGGCGCTGCAGTTTTTCTGCTGGAGCATTGGCGTGTATGGCTTCGTGCTGTGGCTGCCGTCGATCCTCAAGGCCGGCCTGAAAATGGACATGGTCGAGGCCGGCTGGCTCTCGGCGCTGCCGTACCTGGCGGCGGTGATCGGCATGCTGGCGGTGTCCTGGGGCTCGGACAAACTGCAAAAACGTAAACGTTTTGTGTGGCCACCGTTGCTGATCGCCTCCATCGCGTTTTATGCGTCCTACGTGCTCGGCGCCGAACACTTCTGGTGGTCGTACACCCTGCTGGTGATCGCCGGGGCCTGTATGTACGCGCCTTACGGGCCGTTTTTCGCAATCGTCCCGGAAATCCTCCCGGCCAACGTCGCCGGCGGCGCCATGGCGCTGATCAACAGCATGGGCGCCCTCGGTTCGTTCGGCGGTTCGTATCTGGTGGGCTACCTCAACAGCAGCACCGGATCGCCCGGCGCCTCGTACTTGCTGATGAGCGGTGCGCTGCTGGTGTCGGTGGTGTTGACGATCTTTCTCAAGCCCGGCGCCAGTGACCGCGAACGCGCCCCGCTACAATCCCTTGAATTGAAGGTAAAGACCTGATGAAAAAGTCTGTCGTGCTCTACAAGAAACTCTCTGCACCGCTGATGGCCCGCCTGCATGAACAGGCCGAGGTCACGCTTATTGAATCGCTGGATGAAAGCGGCCTGGCCAAACTGCGTGAAGCCTTGCCGACGGCCCAGGGGTTGCTGGGTGCCAGCCTGCGCCTGGATGCCAAACTGCTGGATCTGGCGCCAAACCTTGAGGCCGTGGCCAGCGTGTCGGTCGGTGTCGACAACTACGACATTGACTACCTGACCGCGCGCGGCATCCTGCTCAGCAATACCCCCGACGTGCTGACCGAAACCACCGCCGATACCGGCTTCGCCCTGATCCTGGCGACCGCCCGGCGAGTGGTGGAGCTGTCCAATATGGTGCGTGCCGGCAACTGGAACCAGAACATCGGCCCGCTGCATTTCGGCAGCGACGTGCATGGCAAGACCCTGGGCATTATCGGCATGGGCCGGATTGGTGAAGCCTTGGCCCAGCGTGGGCACTTCGGGTTCGGCATGCCGGTGATCTACCACAGCCACTCGCCAAAACCTGCAGTGGAGGCGCGGTTTGACGCGCAATACCGCAGCCTGCCGGACCTGCTCCGGGAAGCCGATTTTGTGTGCCTGACCTTGCCGCTGACGGCTGAAACCGAAGGTTTGATCGGTGCTGAAGAGTTCGCGTTGATGGGCCCGGAGACGATCTTTATCAACATCTCCCGAGGCAAGGTGGTGGACGAGGCGGCACTGATCGAGGCGTTGCAACAGCGCACGATTCGTGCGGCGGGGCTGGATGTGTTTGTGCGCGAGCCGCTGCAGCATGATTCGCCGTTGTTGCGCTTGAGCAATGTGGTGGCGACGCCGCATATCGGTTCAGCGACTCATGAGACGCGGGAGGCGATGGCCAAGTGTGCGGTGGACAATCTGCTGGCGGCGCTGGCGGGTGAGAAGCCGAAGAACCTGGTGAACCCAGCCGCCTGGAAACACTGATTCCTGAAACACCACAGCACCCAATGTGGGAGCGGGCTTGCTCGCGAAGGCGGTGTGTCAGCCACCGAATGCATCAACTGACACACCGCTTTCGCGAGCAAGCCCGCTCCCACATTTTTGATCGTATTTCAGGTCAGATGACGAAGCGCGCCACCATCCCGTTCAAATCCACTGCCAGGCGCGACAGTTCGTGACTGGCGGCTGAGGTCTGATTGGCGCCCGCCGCCGACTGCGTCGCCAGGTCGCGGATGTTCACCAGGTTGCGATCCACTTCGCGGGACACCTGAGCCTGTTCTTCCGACGCACTGGCGATCACCAGGTTGCGCTCGTTGATCAGGCTGATGGACTGGGTGATCTGCTCCAGGGCCACACCGGCAGCCCGCGCCATTTCCAGGGTGCTTTGGGTGCGCTGGTTGCTCTGCTGCATGGACTGCACCGCTTCACCCGTACCGCTCTGGATGCCGGCGACCATTTTCTCGATTTCCTGGGTCGACTGCGCCGTGCGATGGGCCAGGGCCCGCACTTCGTCCGCCACCACCGCAAAACCACGCCCGGCTTCACCGGCACGCGCCGCTTCAATCGCCGCGTTGAGTGCCAGCAGGTTGGTCTGCTCGGCAATCGCGCGAATCACGTCCAGCACCTTGCCAATGTCACGGCCCTGGGTGGCCAGGCCTTCGATCAGCACCGAGGTGTTTTGCACGTCCTGGGTCATGGTCTGGATCGCGCCGACGGTTTCCACCACTCGGTCGCGCCCTTCCCGCGCAGCCTGGTTGGACTGGCTGGACGCCTCGGAGGTGGACACCGCGTTGCGTGCCACTTCTTCTACGGCGGCCGTCATTTCGTTGACCGCGGTGGCGGCCTGGTCGATTTCGTTGTTTTGCTGTTGCAGGCCTTTGGAGGCTTCTTCGGTGACGGCGCTGAGCTCTTCAGCGGCGGAGGCCAACTGCGTGGCTGAGCCGGCGATGTGCTGGATGGTCTGGCGCAGGTTGTTCTGCATCGCGGCCAAGGCGCCGATCAGGCGGGCCGGTTCGTCCTTGCCGTCGTCTTCGATCGCTTTGCTCAGGTTACCGCCAGCGATGGTTTCAGCAACCTCCAGCGCTTTGCGCAAGGGCGTCACGATACTGCGCGTCAGCAGCCAGGCCAGCAGTACGGTCATCAACGCAGCAATCACGGAGACTGCGATGATGCCAGTGATTGCATCCTGATAACTTTGCCCGGCCTCGGTGTCGGCCTGCTTCGCGTCAGCAGCGTTGATGGCGATCAGTTTATTCAACTGCTCGCCCATCTGGTCGGTGCCATCCTTGATGCGGCTGTTGATCAGGGCGCGCATCTCTTCCACTTTGTTCTGCTGCGAAAGGCTCACCATCTCGGCCTGAGCCTTGAGGTAATTGTCGAGCGTGAGGGCAAACGTCTTGTACAGCGCCGCCTCTTCATCCCCCGCCGGCATGGTGGCATAAGCCGCCTGGGCGGTCTTGACCTTGCCTTCCAGCACGCCCATGCGGGTCTGGGCTTCCTGCAAGGCCGCCGGTTCACGGTTCACTAACACGCGAAACGACAGAATCCGCAGGCGCAGGACGTTTTCGGTCATGGTCGCCAGATACCCGACGCTGGGCAGTTGGTTGGAGCCCATGTCGACCGATGCCTGACGAATCAGAGTCATGCGGTTCGCCGCAAACACCCCAAGAATAACGACAAGCAACGCGATGAAGGCGAAACCGAGAAAAGCTCGAGGTGCGATATTCAGGTTACGAAGGGACATAGGGGGCGCTCTTAGAAGTAGTGGCTGCGAGCATCCCTGCCGCGACACGGTCAGTGGGCGTCAACGCGCCGCTCTGACCGGCTGGCGCCACTGTTGTAATAGGTATGTGGGCCTATAAACGGTATCGGCCGGCTTGAGGATTTAATGGGGGATGTTTCGAAATTTTTTTTCACACTTCTGACAACTGGCACTTTCTGGCATCCTGCGCCTCCTTTTTCCTACCCTGGCCCGTATTTTGTCTGACACTCAAACCCCTCGCCCCCGTTATAAATCCGACCTGATCTACGGCCTCGACGACCGTCCGCACTTCAGCGCGGCGATATTTGCCGCCCTGCAGCACGTGCTGGCCAGCTTTGTCGGGATCATCACCCCGACGCTGATCGTCGGCGGCGTGCTGGGCCTGGAAAGCGAAGTGCCGTACCTGGTCAGCATGGCGTTGTTTGTGTCCGGGCTCGGCACCTTTGTGCAGGCCCGCAAGTTCGGCCCGGTGGGTTCGGGCCTGCTGTGCCTGCAAGGCACCAGTTTTTCGTTTATCAGCGTGATCCTCAGTGCCGGCTTCATGGTCAAGGCCCGGGGCGGCGGCACCGATGAGATCCTGTCGACGATCTTCGGCATCTGCTTCTTCGCGGCGTTTATCGAAGTGGTGCTCAGCCAGTTCATCGGCAAGCTGCGCAAGCTGATCACCCCGGTGGTCACCGGCACCATCATTACCTTGATGGGTTTGTCGCTGATCAAGGTGGCCGTCACCGACATGGCCGGCGGTTATGGCGCCAGCGACCTGGGCGCCGCCGGCAACATGGGCCTGGCGGCCCTGGTGTTGCTGACCATCGTGGTGCTCAACCGCTTCAACAACCCGTTCCTGCGCCTGGGTTCGATCGTGATCGGCCTGACCCTGGGTTTTGTGGTGGCCTGGTGGATGGGCCGCGTCGACCTGGGCGCCCTGCCCCAGTTGCCACTGATCAGCGTACCGGTGCCGTTCAAGTACGGTTTTTCGTTCGACTGGGTGGCGTTTATCCCGGTAGCGGTGATCTTCCTGATTTCGCCCCTGGAAGCCGCCGGTGACCTGACCGCCAACTCGATGATCTCGCAACAGCCGGTCAAGGGCCCGCTGTACATCAAGCGCATCAAGTCCGGCCTGCTGGCCGACGGCCTCAACTCGGTGATGGCGGCCACCTTCAACAGCTTGCCGATGGTGACCTTCGCCCAGAACAACGGGGTGATCCAGTTGACCGGCGTGGCCAGCCGTTATGTGGCGTACTTCATTGCCGGGCTGCTGGTGCTGCTGGGGCTGTTCCCGATGATCGGCGCGGTGTTGCAACTGATGCCCAAGCCGGTACTCGGTGGCGCCACGTTGATCATGTTCGGCACCGTGGCCGTGGCCGGGATCAAGATCCTCGCCGAAGCCGGGCTGCACCGGCGCAATGTGCTGATCGTGGCGATCTCCCTGGGCATGGGCCTGGGTGTGGCGGCAGTGCCGGAAGTACTGCGCGAGCTGCCCAAGGCACTGCACAACATCTTCGAGTCGCCGATCACCGTGGGGGCGTTCTGCGCTATCGTGCTGAACATCTTCCTGCCTGAGGAGTTCATAGAACTGGAAGAAGATGAATTTGATCCGGAAGCCTCCACCCTCAAAGTGATGCAGGACCCGGACGTCACGAAATAGGAGAACCCGTTTTATGCGCAAGCTCATGGTTTTGTCACTGCTGCTCACCCTGAGCGCGTGCGCGCTGTTTCCCAACCGCGACCCGGTGAACATCAACGTGGTGGGCATCGAGCCGCTGCAGAGCCAGGACCTGGAAGTGCGTTTCGCGGTGAAGCTGCGGATACAAAATCCGAATGAAACCGCGATCGACTACAGCGGCGTGGCCCTGGACCTGGAGGTCAATGGCCGGCCGCTGGCGTCCGGGGTGAGTGACCAGGGTGGCTCGATCCCACGCTTTTCGGAGACGGTGCTGACGGTGCCGGTGAGCGTTTCGGCGTTTTCCGTGTTGCGCCAGACCCTTGGCTTGAGCCAGACCCAGAGTTTGAATAACCTGCCGTACGTGTTGCGCGGGAAACTCGCAGGTGGCCTGTTCGGCACCATGCGTTTTGTGGATCGCGGGACCCTGGACTTTCCCAACACTGCCACTTGGTAACGACATGGATGCGCAACCTACGCTGTATACCGAACGGCTGATCCTGCGGCCGTTGACGCTGGAGGATGCCGAGGGTGTCCAGCAGCAATTTCCGCACTGGGAAGTGGTGCGTTACCTGAATGCCCTGGTGCCCTGGCCGTACCCGGCGGATGGTGCGCGCAGCTATCTGGAGCATGTTGCATTGCCGGCGATGGCTCGGGGTGAGGAGTGGCATTGGTCGATCCGCCTGAAAAGCGCGCCTGGGGTGTTGATTGGTAATGTCAGCCTGATGGATGAGGTGGACAACAACCGCGGCTTTTGGCTGGCGCCGCAGTGGCAGGGCCAGGGGTTGATGGCCGAGGCCAGTGCGGCGGTGACCGAGTATTGGTTCCAGGTGCTGGGGCGACCGGTCATGCGGGTGCCCAAGGCGGCGCCGAACGTGGCCTCCCGGAGGATTTCCGAGCGTACGGGAATGCGGTTGGTCAGGACCGATGAGGGGCAGTTTGTCGCTGGGAGTTTGCCCAAGGATATCTGGGAGATTACCCGGGAGGAATGGCTGGGGAGTCGGCGGGGCTGAGGTGGGTTTTGGGTGTATATCCGTTATTTGGGTAACGGCTGATATGGGTTCCGCTCTTACAGCGGCTCACTTTTGAAGAGCGCAAAAGTAAGCAAAACGCTCTTGCCCCACCACTCGGCACCTCGCTAATGCTCGGTGTGCCCTCACTCCGG
>NZ_JACAPX010000044.1:0-15513 GCF_013385435.1 Pseudomonas sp. F9001 | reverse complement strand
AGCGGAACCAATAGCGGCCATAACCGCAAAAACGGATATGTACCCAGGCAGATCAGAAATTCTGCCCCATGGAGAACTGGAACACCTGCTTGGTCGCATTCTCCGGCGTACGAACCGGCAACGCCAGGTTGATACTCAACGGCCCCAACGGGCTGTACCACGTAGCCCCAACCCCCACAGATGCACCCAGCTGACTCAGGTCAACCCCATTACAACCCTGGGTAGTACTGAGGGCACACTTGTCCGAATACACGTTACCCACATCCCAGAACACAGACGTACGCACCGACTTATTATCTTTAAGGAACGGCATCGGAAACAGATATTCCGCCCCCCCGGTAATCAGGATGTTGCCCCCCAACGCCTCGGGACTGCGGTCGCTGTAGTACTGCTGGCCCGCACTGGCATACGCCCCGGTCGCCGGCGTACTGCGCGGCCCAAGCGTGCCGCTTTCAAACCCGCGCACCGAACCTTCACCCCCGGCCGTGTAGTTTTCATAAAACGGCAGGCCGTCCGTCGAGCCGTACCCGTTGGCGTAACCGAGCTTGGTATGCAAACGCAGCGTCGTCGAATTGGTGATCGGCACAAATGTCTGCCCGGAATAATCGAGTTTGTAGAAACTCAAGTCACTGCCCGGAAGCGTCACCGTCAGGTTCAGGTTCTGCGAGTAACCACGGGTCGGCATCACGCCTTTGTTCAACGTCGACTCCGACCACCCAAGGTTGGCCTTGAAGTTGGTGAACTCACTGCCTTCGCGCTGAAGAAAATCGTAAATCTCATCAGAGCTGTAGATGCCCGGGTCGATACTGTCGTGTTGCACCGTCAGGCCGAAACTCAACCGCGAGGTTTCATTGATCGGGTAGCCGAGTGTGGCCCCCAGGCCGTAACTGTTGATGGAGTAGTAGGAAACACCGCTGCCATCGTCGTAGTAGTTGTTGTAATCGGTGGCACTGTAGAACGCGTTATAGCCCAGGCTCACCCCGTCCGGCGTGAAGTAGGGGTTGGTAAAGCCAATGTTGTACTTGCTCTGGTACTGCGAGCGGGTCAGGCCCAGGCTGGCATAATCTCCGGTGCCCAGGAAGTTGTTCTGGGTGATCGAACCGCCAAGGATCAGCCCGGCATCCTGGGCAAAACCGACGCTGGCGGTAATCGAGCCAGACGCTTGTTCTTCGACCGCGTAGTTCACATCAAGCTGGTCGTCGACCCCCGCCACGGCCGGGGTTTCGACGTTGACCTCCTTGAAGAAGCCCAGGCGCTCAAGGCGAACCTTGGACTGGTCGATCAGGTAGGTCGACGCCCAGCCACCTTCCATCTGGCGCATTTCCCGGCGTAGCACCTGGTCGTCGGTCTTGGTGTTGCCACGGAAGTTGATGCGGTTCACGTAGGCCCGTTTGCCCGGGTCGACCGCAAACACGATGTCCACGCTGTGGTCTTCATCGTGGGGCGTGGGCATGCCGTTGACGTTGGCGAAGGTGTAGCCGTCGTTACCCAGGCGCCGGGTGATCAGGTCCGAGGTGGTGGTCATCAGCTTGCGCGAGAACACCTGGCCTTTCTGCACCAGCAACAGGGCTTCAAGCTGGTCCTGGGGCACTTTCAAGTCGCCGCTGAGCGTCACGTCACGCACCGTGTATTTCTCGCCTTCGTTGATGTTGACGGTGATGTAGACGTGCTTCTTGTCCGGGGTGATGGACACCTGGGTCGAGGTGATGTCCATGTTGATATAACCACGGTCCAGGTAATAGGAGCGCAGGCGTTCCAGGTCCCCGGTGAGTTTTTCACGGGCGTACTTGTCATCGTTGGTGAAGAACGATAGCCAGTTGCTGGTCTTGAGGGTGAACGTGCCGATCAGTTCCTTGTCGGTAAACACGTGGTTGCCCACCACGTTGATGTGCTGGATCGCGGCCACGGAGCCTTCGTCGATCTTGACCTTCAGGCCCACGCGGTTACGCGGCTGCGGCAGCACTTCGGTGTCGACCGTGGCCGAATAGCGACCCTGGGCCACGTACTGGCGCTGCAGTTCGTTGCGCATGCCTTCCAGGGTGGCGCGCTGGAAGATCTCGCCCTCGGCCAGGCCCGACTGCTTCATGCCCTTGAGCAGGTCTTCGGTGGAGATGGCCTTGTTGCCTTCGAACTCGATGCTGGACACCGATGGGCGCTCGACCACATTGATGATCAGCACCGTGCCGTCGCGGCTCAATTGGATGTCCTGGAAGAAGCCGGTCTTGAACAACGCACGGGTGGAATCCACCAGCCGTCGGTCATCCGCCTCGTCCCCCACGTTCAGCGGCAAGGCACCAAACACGCTGCCCGCCGAGACCCGTTGCAGACCGTTGATACGGATATCCGAGATTTTGAAGGCTTCAGCGTGTGCAAGTGTGACATTGAGCAGCAGCGCAACCGAGCAGAGCAGGCGCGAAAAATTCATCAAGATCTTTTCCAGAACACATCGACAAGCAGCGCAAGCGCGCCGGGATGACTCGCCGCAGACGGGTCACCACAACGCGGCCAGACGGGTGGACGGCAAGCATAAGAGCGGCGCGGGTTTGGTGCGGTTAACCAAGTGTCAAGTTAGGTAAAGGTTGGCCCCGGGGCGATGAGGCTGGGCGATACTGTGGGGGTACCCTTTCACGAGCTCGCCATGATCCGCGTATTGCTAGTCGACGATGACCAGGAACTGACTGAAATGCTGGGCCAATACCTGGAGCATGAAGGCTTTGAGGCGACCTGTGTGCACACCGGCGAGGAGGGTGAGGTCGAGGCACTGTCGGGGCGCTACAGCATTGTGGTGCTGGACGTGATGCTGCCCAGGCTCTCGGGCATCGAGGTGCTCCGGCGTATCCGGGCCAGCAGCCAGGTGCCGGTGGTGTTGCTCACGGCCCGTGGCGACAACATCGACCGGATCACCGGGCTGGAACTCGGCGCGGACGATTATGTGCCCAAGCCCAGTTCCCCGGGTGAGCTGGTGGCGCGGCTGCGCGCGATCATGCGCCGGGTGCAGCCCGTGGACCCGCCGGCCGCTGACGTGATCAAGACCGGCGCCCTGGTGCTCTGGCCCGGCAAGCGCCAGGCCCTCTGGAAAGGCTGCGCACTGGGGCTGACCAGTACCGAATTCAGCCTACTTGAAGTGCTGGCCCGGTGCGCCGGCCAGGTGGTGAGCAAAAAGGACCTGTCGCTCAATGCCCTGGGCTGCCCGTTGACCCGCTATGACCGGCGCATCGACGTGCATATCAGCAGCATTCGCCAGAAGTTGGGCCCGCGCCCGGATGCCAAGGCCTGGATCCAGAGCGTGCGTGGCCTCGGTTACCTGTTGATCGCCGAATGATGAAACCCAGCCGGCTGTTCTGGAAACTGTTCCTGGCCTTTTGGCTGGCCACCAGCCTGACGTTCCTGGTGGGGTTGAGCATTCTCGTGGCGGGCAGCCTTGGCCCGGGGGATCACCATCTGGATGCGATCCTGGCCAGCGAAGAACAGTTGCTGGAACAGTACGGTGTCGAGTCGGGCCGCCAGCTCCTGGCGGTGTGGCAGCCACCCCACGGCCAAGCCATTGGCGTTTATGACAGTGCCGGTCAATTGCTGGCCGGCACGCCGGTCTCGCAGGTGGCTTATGAAAAGTCGCTGATCAGCAAGGACGGGGCCGCGCTGTCCCTCAGGTCTTCCCATCCTCCCCACGAACCCGGGCGCCTGGGCCACTGGATCCCGCTGATCATCGGCACGCTGATGAGCGCGCTGTTCAGTGGGTACATGGCCTACTACCTGGCGTGGCCGCTGGCTTATCTGCGGCGGGCGATGGGCGACGTTGCGCTGGGCCGCTTCGAAACCCGGGTGCGGCCGATGATGGGCAAGCGCCGTGATGAAATCGTCGACCTGGCCGAAGACTGCGACCGCATGGCCAACCAGCTCAAGCTGCTGGTGGAGGCCCAGCAACAGCTGTTGCACGACATCTCCCATGAACTGCGCTCACCGTTGACGCGCCTGCAAGTGGCCATCGGGCTGTTGCAGCAAGACCCGGCACGCCAGGAAATGCTCGGGCGCATCCAGCGTGAATCGGCGCGCATGGACACGCTGATCGAGGCGCTGCTGACCCTGGCGCGTGTGCAGGGCCGTCCCGAAAGCATCGAGCGCGAGCCGGTGGATATCGTCGAATTGCTGGCCGTGATTGTCGAGGATGCCCAGTTCGAGGCGGGTATCAAAGGCTGCAGTGTCAGCTTGCAGGCGTGTCCGGACTTTGTCAGTCGGGCCAGCGGCGAGCTGCTGTATCGGTGTTTCGAAAATGTCATTCGAAATGCCGTGCGCTACACGCAGCCTGATACCACGGTGCGGGTTTCGGCGGAGGTCAGCCCCGACACCCGTTGGCTGCGGGTATTGATCACCGATCAGGGTCCGGGCGTTGAAAACCTGCGGTTGCGGAGTATTTTCGAGCCTTTCGAACGTGGCCCGCATGACACCGATGCCGGTTTCGGACTGGGCCTGGCGATCGCCTTGAGGTCCGTGGAAATGCATGGCGGCACCATCGAGGCGCACAACGAGCCGTCCGGCGGGTTGAGCGTGGAAATCATCCTGCCTCGGGTGGGATCTTTACACGATATTACATTGGCTTGACCGCCCTGTACGCCCTGCGCCTTTAGACTTTTCTCCTGCGTGAGCTGATGTTCAGTGACGCCATTGGCGTGGAGGTGGCGATGTTTCAGGTGCACAAAAAAGGCTTCGTGGCCGGCAAGAAAATGGTCGACGGCCTGGTGCCTTACGATTTCTTCTGTGAAGACAGCCCGGCGATCAACCTGTTCGTGTTTACCGGCTCTGCGGCCCTCGGCCAAACCGTGGAAGAGCAGACATTGTGGGGCTTTACCCGGCTGGAGCGGTTTGAAGCCATGACCGGCGCCCTGGTGGCGAACAAGAAGAACGACGGCTGGTTTCAAAGCGTCAACGTGCTCACCGGGCCCAGCCAGAACGGCACCCAAAGTGTGAAATTCCAGCGCGTGCTGAAGATCATCAAGCACGCCACCGCCACGGGCCGCGCGACCAGCAAGTTTGAATACGAGATTCATACGGATGAAGGCGACACCTACTTCACCCGCCGACCCGCTGCACCCGACAGTGCGCAAACCGTCATCTATGCGGCGGATCAATAGCGCGGCTGCCGGAGTTCAAAAAGAGCGAAAAGGGGACAGATTTATTTATAAAATAGATCTGTCCCCTTTTTACCGTCCCCTTTTTACCGTTACATGCCGGCAGCCTCTACCGGTGCTGAAACCTTGGCAACGAAGCAATCCGCATCTTCGGCTCCTGCAACCTGGCCAGGTCACTGGCAATCTGCGCCCGCCAGAAATGCGCCCCGGCCAGTTGCGCATCCACCCACGCCTGGCGCAGCAACACCTTGGCCTTGTCCACCGACCCGTACTGGGCCTGACGCAGAATCAGCTGCGCCTTGATCCGCAACATCTGCGGCACGAACCAGCGCTCATGCCGGCCCAGCGCCAATTGCAGGGTGTCTTCCAATACCTCCAGCGCCAGCTTCTCCAGGCCCAGCCGCGCCAGACCCAGGGCGTATTCACAACGCAGCAAGCTATAAAGCTGGCTGTCGCCTTGGCCATGCAGGTGATGCAAGGCCTCACCCAGCAACGGCACGCCTTCTTCGGGCGACCCCTGGCGGATCAGCAGGATGCTCTCGAAGCACAGCCGAAACTGACGCCAGATGTGCAGGTCCTGCTGGGTCGTGCTGTCTTGCAGCAAGCCCAGGTAATACCGCACCTTGGGCAGGTTGGACGCCAACAGCGCCAGGGGAATTGCCCCCAGGCACAGGGTGTACCAGAGGGTCGCGGGGTGATCGAGGGTGATGGCTTCATCGACGCAACTGCCGATCAGGCGCAGCGCCGGGTCGACATCGCCTTCCAGCAACTGCACCTGTGCCTTGAGGCAGCGGGCGGCGATGCGCTGGTCAAAATGCACGTCGATAATGTGCGAGCGCGGGGCTGACGGTGACCCCAGTGCCTCGTCGATATTCTGTCGGGCGCCGGCCAGGTCGCCCATGTGAAACAACGCCAGCGCGCGCATGCGTTTACCCAGCAGTTGCTGGTTGCCGCTGTGGCTCAGGCTGATGTAGCGCTCGGCCAATTCCAGTGCTTCGGCGTACTGGTTGCAGCCGCAGCGGTCACTCCACAGGCCCCACAGCGCCCGCAGCTTGTGCTCGGCATCGCCCAGGTCGCGGGCGTCTTCACGCACCTGGCGCCAGGCTTCGCGCATTGGCCCGCCGGTGCCATAGGTGAGCATCAGCACGCTGGCCAGGGCGGTTTGCAACAGCATGCGCTGGCGCAGCGGCAGCGGGGTGGTGGCGGCGCTGGCCAGGCCTTTGTCGACCCAGGTGCGGCACTCGCTGACCAGCGACAGGCGCAGCCACAACGGCACGCCGCCCAGGGTCAGTTCGATGCCGGTGGGCAGGTCGCCCGAGGCTGAAAAGGCCCACTCCAGCGCGGTGCGGATGGTGTTGATTTCCGGGCCGTAGAGGCCGATCCAGGTCTCGGGAGAAAGCCCGTCGAGGGTCTGCCCGGCTTCCTGCAGTACGCCCAGCGCATACAGTGCATGACGCTGGCGGGTGGCATCGGCTTCGCCGTGTTCGTTGAGCTTCTCCAGGGCGTAGGCGCGGGTGGTTTCCAGCAGGCGGTAGCGCTTGAGCAACTGCGATTCACCGGCGATCAGCAGCGACTTGTCCATCAGGCTTTCAAGCAAGGGCAGGGCATTGCGTGCATCGAGGGTGCTGCTGGCGGTCATGGCCTTGACCGCGTCCAGGGTAAAAGAACCGGTGAACACCGCCAGTTGGCGCAACATGGCCTGTTCGTCGCCGGTGAGCATCGAGTAGGTCCAGTCCAGGGTCGCGCTCAGTGAACGGTGGCGGGCGAGGGCGGTGCGCCGGCCGGTCATTTGCAGGCGGAAGCTGCCGTCGAGCAACCCCACCAGGTCCTGGATGCCAAAGGTGCGGACCCGCGCTGCGGCGATTTCGATGGCCAGGGCGTTGCTATCGAGCTTGCGACAGATGGCGCTGGCGGCGGCGACGTCGGTGTCCTTGAACACGAAGCCGGGGTCGAGGGCCTTGACCCGTTCGATGAACAACGCGATGCCCGACCAGGTCATGGCTTGCTCGGCACTCAAGTTCACGTCTTCGTCCGGCACCAGCAACGGGCCGAGGTCGTGTACCCGTTCGCCCTCGGCCCGCAGCGGCTCGCGGCTGGTGGTCAGCACGCAGCACTGGGGCGCGCAACGCAGAAGCACCTCGACCGCGTCGGCGGTGGCTTGCAGCACGTGTTCGCAGTTGTCGAGCACCAGCAGCAACGGGCTGTTGGCGAGCATCGAGGCCACGCTTTGCAAGGGCTCGTCACTTACGCTTTGAATGCCCAGGGCGTTGGCGAGCATGCCGGCCACCCATTGGCCGCTGGTGGCGGGGGCCAGGTCGACGAAGCACATGCCCTGGTGAAAGCGGCCCTGCAGCAGTTGCGCCACGGCCAGGGCCACGGTGGTCTTGCCGATGCCGCCGGGGCCGGTGATGGTCACGAAACGCTGGCTCAGTACCTGGTCGGCCAGGCTCAGGATCAGCTGTTCGCGACCAATCACTGTGCTGGGCGGCGGTTGCAGGTTGGGCACGTCCACCGTCGGGGCGGGTACCAGCGCCTGGGCGATGGCGCCTTCACTCACTGCCTGCATCGTCACCGGCGCGACAAACCGATAACCCCGGCCCGGCACGGTGACGATGTAGCTGAAGTTGCCGTCATCCCCCAGCGCCCGGCGCAGCGCAACGATCTGCGCGCGCAGGTTGCATTCCTCCACCACCACTTTGGGCCAGGCGAAAGAGATCAGCTCGGACTTTTCCAGCAACTCGCCAGCCCGGCTGGCGAGGGCGATCAGCAAGTACAAGGCGCGGCTGCCGAGGGTCACCGGCTCGCCGTTGCGCAGCAATACATGCTGGCGCGCCAACAAGAGAAAGGGGCCAAAACCGATTGCATTCTCGGTGTGGTCCGGGGCCTGGGGGACGAGGTCCGTGAAGGACACTGCGGGGTATTTGCTCGAACTCATCAATTTGTCCTTTTTTGTAGTCGGGCTTGTTATTGGCGATCAGGCCATTCGCCCTTTTGGGTGCTTACGTGCGGCAGCAGGCTTGGAGAGTTGAAGTCGATCAAAAAGGTGAGAGTTGTCGCCCTCCTTTGGGGCATGGACGTTGTTATAGGGCGCGGGGCCGTTGGGTTTCAGGCGATGAGACTGTTTCAATTTAGAAACATTTTATTACTAGAAAACCTGATGTAGCAGAATGTATGCCAGTTGGCATGTAACAAAGATGACAACAACCGTATGAAATTTATGGGGATTTTTGAGGTCGTCGAAGGCGGGGGAAGGTGGGTGTTCGGAAAGGCGAATATTTCTAATTGTGTCGTTCGGGATGCCGAATAAAACGGCGGTGGTTTGGCGTGGTTTTTTTGGCTGTGTATCAGACTGTGTATCAGCACCCACCTGATACACCGGCATGAATAGAAGGAGGGAACGCGACACAGACGGGATACACGCCTGGCTTTAAATCTGTCTACCAGATGGCGCAGGCGGTCACCCACCGCACAAGCGCCCTGGCCACATTCAGTCAAGCCAGGAGATTCAACAATGAAGCGCCATTACGCAGCCCTTGCCGCCACCCTCGCACTGTCCCTCGGTGCCTTCGCCGCCACCGCCCATGCCGAGGATGCCAAGCCTCAGGAAAAATGCTTCGGCGTGTCCCTCGCCGGTGCCAACGATTGCGCCGCCGGTGCCGGGACTTCCTGCGCCGGCACCGCCAAGGCGGATTACCAGGGCAACGCCTGGGTGCTGGTGGACAAAGGCACCTGCACCCAGATCAAAACCCCCAAAGGCTTCGGCAGCCTGACGGAACAACCATGATTGCCCTGGCCCCTGCGGTGCTCAAGCGTGTGCTGCCTGAGGCGCTGCTGTTGCTGGTGGCCCGCCTCGGGATCGCTTCGGTGTTTTTCCTCTCGGGCCGCACCAAGGTGACCGGTTTCCTGCAGCTCAAGCCGTCGACCTACACCTTGTTTCGCTCGGAATACGCCTTGCCGCTGGTGCCGCCGGACTGGGCAGCGCACCTGGCGACCTACACCGAGCATCTGTTCCCGCTGTTGCTGGTGCTGGGCCTGCTGACCCGCCCGGCGGCTGCCGCGCTGTTGGGCATGACCCTGGTGATCGAGGTGTTCGTATACCCCGACGCCTGGCCGACCCACCTGACCTGGGCGGGCTTGTTGCTGCCGCTGCTGGCATATGGCGGCGGGGCCTGGTCACTGGACCGCGTGCTGTCCGGCCAACGCCGTTAACCCTTTCACAACAATGATCAGGCCCCAAGGCCTGTGGAGAGTCGCATGCGTATTCTTTCTTCCCTGGCGATCGCCATGGCACTCGCTACACCGTTGGTGGCCTCGGCCGCCGATGCAGCCAAGCCCCAGCCGGGCACCGGTAAAAGCGTGGTGATCGTGCCCGGTTCCTTTGTCGACGGCTCCGGCTGGCGAGTGGTGCACGACATCCTGATTCACAAGGGCTACAAGGTCACCGTGGTGCATCAGGGCCATGAAAGCCTCGCCGCCGACGTGGCCGAGGCCCGCGAAGTGCTGGAGCAGCAGGTCGGCCCGGTGGTGCTGGTGGGTCACAGCTCCGGCGGCGGGGTGATCTCGATTGCCGGTGACCGCGACAAGGTCAAGTCGATGGTCTATGTCTCGGCCCTGCAACCGGAAGTCGGCGAGAACATGAGCCAGCTGCTGTCGTCGATGCCGGCGCCGAGCAATGACGTGATGCAGACCCGCGACGGGCATCTGTTCTTTGATCGCACCAAGTTCAATGCCGATTTTGCTGCCGACCTGACCACCAACCGCACCGACTTCATGGCCGCCTCCCAGGTGCCGGCCACCACCGCGCTGTTCGGCGGCACCGTGTGGGCCGCGGCCTGGCACAAGAAGCCGACCTACGCCGTGGTTTCCACCGAAGACCGTGCCCTGAGCCCCGATCTGCAGCGCTGGATGTACAAGCGCGCCGGCTCGAAAGTCACTGAAATCAAGGCCAGCCACTCGGTGTACATCTCCCAGCCCGAGGCTGTGGCGAAGGTCATCGAAGACGCGGCATCCGTCATCAAATAAACCCCACCCCCGAGGAGTAATACCCATGAGCACATCCATCAAATCCCGCTTGAGCCTTGCCACTGCTGCCGCCCTGATCGCCATGGCGTCCGCTTCCTTCGCGGCGGCCGCCAGCGCCGCCGACCAGCCGGAACAGCCGGGTCGCTGCTACGGCGTGAACAACTGCAAGGGCGAAAGCCTGTGCGCCACGGCCAAGAACGATTGCAAGGGCCTCAACAGCTGCAAGGGCCAGGGCGTTGTCGTCAAGACCCCGTCCGAGTGCCTGAAGCTGGGCGGCACCACTACCGAACCGAAGTAACACCCCGGCGGGCCCAGGTTGGGCCCGCCGCCTATTTATGCAACGGAGACCACATGATGCCGACACCCAACCCGCGTTTTCCAGGCTATGGCCTGGGGCTGCGCAAGGAACACTACAGCGAGTTCCTGGAGAACCCGGTGGCGGTGGATTTCGTTGAAGTGATCTCCGAGAATTTCATGGTCGCGGGCGGCCAGCCCCGGCACATCCTGCGCCAGATTCGCGAGCGGTATCCGGTGGCGCTGCACGGGGTGTCGATGTCGATCGGCACGGCCGAGGGCCTCGATCGCGATTACCTGAAACGCCTCAAGTCGCTGGTGGACGAGATCGAACCGCTGTTTGTGTCCGACCACTTGAGCTGGTCCCGCAGCGGGGGGTTCAACTCCCATGATCTGTTGCCGGTGCCTTACACCCATGAGGCATTGGACCGGGTCTGCGCCAATATCGACCTGGCTCAAGAAGTGTTGGGCCGCACGATGCTGTTTGAAAACCCGTCCAGCTACCTGGCCTTTGATGACGCGTCCATGAGCGAGTGGGAATTCATCGCCGCCATGTCCCGGCGCACCGGCTGCGAGCTGTTGCTGGACGTCAATAATGTGTTTGTCAGCGCCAGCAACCATGGCTTTGACGCTCTCGCGTTTCTCGACGGGATTCCGGCCGAGCGGGTCCGGCAAATTCACCTGGCCGGCCATAGCCAGGGCCGCGATTTGCTGATCGACAGCCACGACAGCCCGGTGTGTGACGGCGTCTGGGACTTGTATGCCAAGGCCGTTGCGTTGCTCGGCCCGGTCGCCACGATGATCGAGCGCGATGACGAGATCCCGCCCCTGGCAGAGCTGCTGGAGGAGCTGTCGATCGCCCGCATGTTCGGTGCCTCCGAGGCCTACAAGCGTGCGCAGGTGCGCTCATGAATCTCGCGCAATGGCAGCAGGCTTTTCATACCTGGCTGGTGAGTGCCTCGGAGCAGTCGGCCGAGATGTTGGGTAACAAGGCCGCGGGACTGGCGGTGTATCAGAACAACTACCGCGCGCAATTGGTGGGTTGCCTGGAACAGGCGTTTCCCAACCTGCGGCGCTGGGTCGGGGACGAGGCGTTCCTGGCCGCGTGCGTCAGCCATATCGACCGGCATCCGCCCCATGCCTGGACCCTGGACGTCTATCCCGAGGGTTTTCACCTGACCCTGGGCGAACTGTTCCCCAACAATCCCGACGTGCATGAACTGGCCTGGATCGAGTCGTCGCTCAATGAAGCGTTTGTCGCCGCCGATGCCAGCCCGTTGCCCATGGACGTGCTGGCGTCGGTGGATTGGGACACGGCACGCCTGCAACTCACGCCGTCGCTGCGCTGCCATGGGCTGACCACCAACGCCGAGGCGATCTGGTCGGCATTGTGGCAGCAAACCCCGGCGCCCGAGGCGCTGATGCTGGCCGAGGCCGGTGGGCTGCTGGTGTGGCGTCGCCAGTTCACCTCGCGCTTGCGGCAAGTCGAGGCTCTGGAGTTCCAGGCGTTGGTGCACCTGCAAGGTGACGGCAGTTTCGCCGGGTTGTGCGAGTTTCTGGTGGAGCGCCTGGGGGAGGAGGAGGGCGTGGCAAAAGCCGGTGAGTGGCTGGCCGGCTGGATCGGCAGCGAGTTGATTGTGGGGGTTGTTGACGACCTTCCAGTGTCGAATTTTTCGGAGCTATAAACCTATGTCTTTTTTCAATCGCCGTCGCTTTCTGATTTCCAGCGCCATTGCTTCAGTCGCGCTGTCACTGCCGGTATGGGCGGCGCCTGCGCCCTGGACGATCCGCCAGGTCAGCACCGACCTGCTGGATATCGGCTACTACGAAGCCGGCCCGGAAGGCGGCCGGCCGATCATTTTGCTGCATGGGGCTGACGGCGACCTTGAGCGTTTTGCCGAGGTCTCGCCGCATCTGGTGTCCCAAGGCTTTCGGGTAGTCATCCCGTACCTGCGAGGCCATGGCAGCACCACGCAACTGGACAAGGCTGCGCCCGCCGTCACTCAGGAAGTCGTTCTCGGCCAGGACGTTCTGGACCTGATGAACGCCTTGCACATTCCCGAGGCTGTGCTGGGTGGGTTCGATCTCGGCGGTCGTGCCGTCACGGCAGCGGCCACCTTGCGGCCGAGCCGCTGTGTGGCGCTGGTCACCGTCAACAGCGCGCCGCAGCCCGCCCTGGCCGAGGTGCTGGTGCAGATGGCGCAGATGGGCAAATGGCGCACCTGAACATGAATATTTGGACAGCCGCGCATTTGCCCGCTGAAAAAAAAGGCCGCTGCCCGTAATCTAGACGCCTTTGCCACGTGTGCGGATTGTCCATGTCTTCAGTAGCTGATGGGTTGCCCAGTGATAAGCGTCTAGCGGCGGTTGTCGCCATTTCCCTGGGGATCGGCATGGCGACCCTCGACACGGCCATCGTCAACACCGCGTTGCCGACCCTGGCCGAAGGGATTGGCACCGACTCCGCTTCGGTGATCTGGGTGGTCAATGCCTACCAGTTGGCGACCATTGCGGCGGTACTGCCCTTTGCGTCCCTGAGTGATGTGGTCGGCCACCGCCGGGTGTTCCTCGGCGGCTTGCTGGTGTTTGTGGTGGCGTCGCTGTTTTGCGGGCTGGCCTGGTCACTGCCGACGCTGACTGCCGCCCGGGTGGTGCAGGGCCTGGGTGCTGCGGCAATCATGAGCGTCAACATTGCGCTGCTGCGGCACATCTACCCGGCAAAAATCCTCGGCCGGGGGCTGGGGTATAACTCACTGGTGGTGGGGCTGGCCTTTACCCTGGGGCCGACGGCGGCGTCGGCGATTCTATCGGTGGCTACCTGGCACTGGTTGTACCTGATCAACCTGCCCCTTGGGGCATTGGCCTTGTGGCTCGGGGTGCGGGCGATTCCGGTGATCCCGATCACCGGGCATGCCTTCGACCGGCTGGCGGCAATTCTCTGCGCCGGGTTGTTTGCCCTGCTGGTGCTGGGCCTGGGCTCGGCGGTGCACGGTGCGCAGGCGGTGTTGACGCTGGGGCTGATCGCCGTGGCGCTGCTGTGCGGGCTGTTGCTGATCCGCCGTCAGGCCGGGCACCCGGCGCCGATGCTGGCGGTGGATCTGTTCAAGCGCCCGCTGTTCACCTTGTCGGCCCTCACCGCGATTTGCGCGTTCAGCGCCCAGGGGCTGGCGTTTGTGTCGCTGCCGTTCCTGTTGCAAACCGTGTTGGGGCACAGCCAGGTGGCCACCGGTTTCCTGATGACGCCGTGGCCGGCGGTGGTCGCGGTGATGGCGCTGATTGCCGGGCGCCTGGCGGACCGTATCTCCCTGGCATTGTTGTGCGGCATCGGCCTGGTGATGTTGAGCGCGGGCATGGCCTCGCTGGCGACCCTGGGCAACGACGCCTCGACCTTCGACATCGGTTGGCGCATGGCCCTGTGTGGCGCCGGGTTCGGTTTTTTCCAGTCGCCCAACCTCAAGGCGATCATGACCAGCGCACCGATTGCCCGCAGCGGGGGAGCCAGCGGGATCGTTGCCACGTCGCGGTTGATGGGGCAGACACTCGGCGCTTCGTTGGTGGCGTTGTGTTTCCACCTGTCCCTGAGCAGCGGCCCGCAGTACGCGTTGTGGCTGGGCTGCGGGTTTGCCCTGGTGGGCGCGGTGGCCAGCGGGTTGCGCCTGATGCAGGACGGCGTCAAGGTTTAATCATTTGGGCCTTGTAAAACCTTGAGGTAGACGGCTACCGTGGCCGTCTAAATAATTCTGAATGTTTCAGCTTTTATGTCTGATCTGGCCCAACGCAGTGCTGATTCCCACTCCCGCCGTGCCGCGCTGACCCTTGGCCTGTGCCTGCCCAGTGACGTGTTGCTGTACCTGGTGCTGCCGATGGAGTCCCAGGCGTTCGGTATCACCCTGGCCCAGGCCGGGGTGCTGCTGGCGGCCAACCGCCTGGTGCGGATCTTCGGCTACAAGCATGTTCTGAATTTCTACGCCCGTAACGGTGATCGGCTGACGTGCTCCATTGCCGCCGGCGCGGCGGCGGTGTGTGCCCTTGGCAACTCGATGCTGTCCGGGTTTGCGGCCTTGCTCGGGCTGCGGTTGGTCTGGGGCCTGTGTTTTGCGGCGTTGAACCTTTCCACTCAAGTATTGGCTACCTCTGAACCGCTGGGTGCGGCGCGGCGGGCGGGGCGGTCGCGGGCGTTGATTGCCCTGGGGCCGATGCTGGCCTTGCCGTTGGGTGGGTGGCTGACGTTGCAGGTTGGGCCGCGGCCGATCTTCTGGATTCTGGCGGTGTGTTGCCTGGTGGGGTTGTGGATGGCGCGGGGGTTGCCGGCTGCGGGTCACAATTTGCATGGCACGCCGGGGCGGCGGTTCAAGTTGCCTGACAGTGTGGCGACCTGGTCGTTTATCGAAGGGGTGGCGCTGGATGGGCTGTTTATCTTTGGCCTGTCGATTCAGGCGCAGAAGCTGTTGGGTGGCAATGCGGTATTGATTGCCGGTGGGTTGATGGCGTTGCGTTATGTGTCGGAGTTGCTTCTGAGCCCGCTGGGGGGGCGTGCTGCGCAGCAGTTTGGTGCTACTTCGATGTTGCTGCTGTTTTCGTTTCTCAGTGCGTTGGCGTTGGGGGCGTTTGGTAGTCATTGGGTGATTGTGGGAGCGGCGGCGGTGTTGGTGTTGCGGGCGTTGCAGTTGCCGTTGGTGACGACGCTGGTGGCGGAGCGTAATCCGGGGGCGATGCGGGTTTCGGCGTTGGCGTCGAATGCGGTGTGGCGTGATGTGGGGGCGGGGCTTGGGCCTTTGCTGGCGGGGTTGTTGTTGCCGGTGGCGTCGGCGCCTTGGGTGTTTGGCGTGGCGGGGGCGGCGATTGCGGTCAGTGCGGTGTTTTGCTGGCGGGCCAGGGGTTTAGCATGAGATGGGGGGAGGGGGGTACATATCCGTTTCTTCGGTAACGGCCACTTAGGGTTCCGCTCTTACAGCGGGTCACTTTTGGCAAACGCCCCAAAAGTAACCAAAAGGTCTTTGCCCCACCACTCGGTGCCTCGCCTAGGCTCGGCATGCCCGCACTCCGGCTCGGCTCCGCGGGCCGCCGCGAC
>NZ_JACAPX010000043.1:0-35022 GCF_013385435.1 Pseudomonas sp. F9001 | reverse complement strand
AGCCGCGCCGGGCCATGGATGGCCCGTCGCGGCGACCCGCGCAAGCGTGCCGGAGTGCGGGCATGCCGAGCCTAGGCGAGGCACCGAGTGGTGGGGCAAAGACCTTTTGGTTACTTTTGGCTGGGCCGGCATTCCGGGCGTTTGCCAAAAGTGACCCGCTGTAAGAGCGGAACCATAAGCGGCCGTTACCGCAGCAACGGATATGTACACCTTCAGGCCCGACTCCGCAGCCACTGCATAAACCCCTTCTTAACCGGCACCACAGGCGCCTCCTGCGTCAAACTCTGAGCCGCATGCAACCTGAAATCCAACAAACTTTTCATCGCCTCACTGATGTCATGCCGAGCATCCAGACAAGGCTTCAGATACTCCTTCTCAATCCGATACAACGTACAAAACGTCTTCGCCGAAAAGTCCGCAGGCACACCCTGCTCCGACAAAATCCCGGCCTCACCAATCACCTCCCCAGGCCCCATCCGCCCCGCTTCAAACTTGTGCCCCGCCTTGGTCAGCATCACCGAAATCACCCCGGACTCGATAATAAACAGGTGATCACTCACCTCCCCCGCGGGCAAAATCATCTCCCCGGCGCGAAAGGTCTGCAGCGTCATGTTCTGGCTGAATGTCTCCTTCTCCTCCTGCCTCAACGTCGAGAAAATAGATGAGCTCTCCAACAACGCCCGAGCCCGGGAAACCGTCACCGGCGCATTACTCTCGGCCGCCGACAACAAACTCACCCCCGCCGCCTGCAAATGCCGAAACGCCAAATCATAAAGCTGATTGCGCACCTCACGCTTAAGCGCCATGGCCGGCACAAACCCGCTGATCTCATACTCCACGCCACCACTGGCCGACGTCTTGAACGCCACGCTCGGCGCCGGCTTGGCCAACAACGGCCGACACCCCTGCATCGCCCGCTCCAGCGCATCCAGCACGGTTTGGGGCCGCGCATGGGGGCTGACTTGCAGGCTGACCGCCAAGCCAAACATATCTGCGGGACGTGAGAAGTTGATGATCTTGGCCTTGGCCGCCAACGAGTTGGGCACCACCGCCAGGCTGCCCTGGGAGGTTTGCAGTTGGGTGGCGCGCCAGTCGATGTCGATCACCCGGCCTTCGGTGCCGTCGATGGAGATCCAGTCATCCAGTTGGTAGGGTTTGGTGGTATTGAGCACGATGCCGGAAAACACGTCGCTCAAGGTGCTTTGCAACGCCAGGCCGACGATGATTGCCACCGCGCCGGAAGTGGCCAGCACGCCCTTGACCGGCAGGTCGAGCACGTAGGCCATGGCGGCGATGATCGCGATCAGGAAGATCACCGCGCCCACCAGATCCTGCAACAGCCGCCCGGTGTGGCCGACCCGCTGCATCATCACCGCGCCGAGCAATACCGTGAGGGTGCGCGCCGCAAACAGCCACCAGCCGATCTGGAACGCCGTTGCCGCCAAATGCAGCGCCACGTTGTCGCCGAACGGCGCGACCTGCATCGGGTTCATGCCTTCGTTGAACAGCACGGCGCTGAACACCGCAAAGATCACCAGCCGCGCCGCCAGCTTCCAATTGGCGAAATCGGCAGAGATCAAACGCCATACGGCAATATCGATCAGCACCAGCGCCAAGGCACAGAACATCGGGTGATCGGAGATAAATGAGGGCATTCAGGCGACTCCAGGGCGAATGCCATGAAGATCGCATGAAATGCCTTTGGAGGGTATAGCGCCCTAGCGCTGCATCTGCCCGAATTGCCCGGACTGATAGTCGGCAAACGCCTGGTGGATTTCCTGCTCGGTGTTCATCACGAACGGGCCGTGGCCGACGATGGGTTCGTCGATCGGCTCGCCGCTGAGCAACAGCACCATGGCGTCGTCGCTGGACTCGAGGCGCAGTTGCGTGCCATCGCGCTCGAACAGTGCCAACTGCCCTTCCCGCGCCACTTCAGTGCCGTTGATCCGCAGCGTGCCGCGCAATACCACCAGCGCGGTGTTGCGCCCGGCGTGCAGGTCCAGCGTCACAGAGCGGCCGGCTTTGAGCCGCATATCCCACACGTCGATCGGCGTGAAGGTACGAGCCGGGCCTTTGACCCCGTCGAACTCGCCCGCGATCAAGCGCAGGCTGCCGGCGTGGTCGGCCAGGGGCAGCGTCGGAATATCGCCATCGAGGATGGTCTGGTAACCGGCATCGGTCATTTTGTCCCTGGCCGGCAGGTTGACCCACAACTGGACCATTTCCAGGGCGCCGCCGCTGCGGGCGAACGCCTCGGAGTGAAACTCCTCGTGAATGATGCCCCTGGCGGCTGTCATCCATTGCACATCGCCCGGGCCGATGGTGCCGCCGGCGCCGGTGGAATCGCGGTGCTCGACTTCGCCCTTGTAGACGATGGTCACGGTTTCAAAACCGCGATGGGGATGCTGGCCCACGCCGCGACGTTGCTCGGTCGGGGTGAATGCCGCAGGACCGGCGTGATCCAGCAACAGGAACGGGCTGATCTGCTTGCCCATGGTGTCGTAGGAAAACAGCGTGCGAACCGGAAAGCCGTCGCCGACCCAATGGCCACGTGGGCTGGTGTAGATGCCGATGATCTTTTTCATATGTGTCTCCAGTAATGGATACACCTTAAATCCGATACCAATTCCGCGCTAGACGGCAAAATCGGCCCTGATCGTCCCACCAGTGGAACAAAGACTCGGGGCTGGATTATTTTATATTTCGACCATAATATGGTGACAAATATTACAAGCGTAATTTTTAGCTCACCCCGCCCCACGGAGCCCGACATGAACCCTCTCCCCCTGCGTCTTCTCACCCCCCTGGCCCTGCTGGCGGTACTCAGTGCCTGCAACAACAAGGCCGACCCCGTCGCCGAAGCGCCCCTGCCCCGCCCGGTGCTGGCCGCCAAGGTCGAAGCCGCCGGCAGCCAGCAAAGCGCCTACACCGGCGTAGTGGCCGCGCGCACGGAAAGTGACCTGGGGTTTCGCGTCAGCGGCAAGGTGATCGAGCGCAAGGTTGATCCCGGCCAGCACGTCAACCGTGGCGACACTTTGCTGGTGCTGGATATCGGCGACTTCGAACTGGCCCTGCGTTCGGCAAAAAACCGCGTCAATGCGGCCCAGGCGCAACTGCGCCAACGCCGGGACGATGAATCCCGCTACCAGCGCCTGGCCAATACCGGCGCCGTGTCGCGGCAGATTTTCGACCAGTCCGCCACCAATCTGCGGGTGGCCGAAGCCGAGCTGGCCTCCGCGCAATCCGACGCCAGCCAGATCGAAAACCGCCGCACCTACTCGGTGCTCAGGGCCGACAGCGACGGCATCATCACCGACGTGCGGGTGGACCGCGGCCAAGTGGTCGCCGAGGGGCAAGTGGTGGCGCGCCTGGCCCACGACGGCGCCCGGGAAGCCATCGTCAACCTCCCGGAAAACCAGCGCGACCAGGCTTCGCAAAAAGCCCTGGCGTTCCCCTTCGGCGCCCCTGAGCAGGCAGTGACCGCCACGTTGCGCGAGCTGTCTGCCAGCGCCGACCCGACCACCCGCACCTACCGGGCCCGCTATGTATTGCATGGCCCCGTCGACCGCTTCGCTCTCGGCTCGACCATCACCGTGCGCCTGCAAGGTAACGGCCAGGCGCAACAGACCCGCGTGCCCATCGGGGCGCTGCAGGATGCCGGCAAAGGCACCGGTGTGTGGGTGATTGGCGCCGATGACAAGGTCAGCTTCGCCCCGGTCAACGTCGCCAGCCTCGGCCAGGAGGACGCGTTGCTGGACAGTGGCGTGGACCCTGGCCAAGTAGTCGTCGCCCTCGGCGCGCACCTGCTGCACAGCGGTGACGCGGTACGCCTGTTGCCGGCCCAGGTATTGGCCCTCAACCGTCAGCAGGAACACTGATAATGCGCGGGATCAACCTCTCCGAACTGGCGGTCAAGCATCGCGCAGTCACGCTGTTCCTGATCATCGCGATACTCGCCGCCGGGGTCTTTGCCTTCGGCAAACTGGGACGCGCCGAAGACCCTTCGTTCACCGTCAAGGTCATGACCATCACCGCCGCCTGGCCCGGCGCCACCGCGCAAGAGATGCAGGAGCAAGTGGCCGACCGCCTGGAAAAACGCCTGCAGGAGCTGGACTATTACGACCGCGTCGAAACCATCGCCCAACCGGGCTTCGTCTCGATGCGCATGACGTACCTGGAGTCCACCCGCCCCAGCGAGATCCAGGACCTGTTCTACCAGACCCGCAAAAAGCTCAGCGACGAAGCCGCGAAGTTGCCCAAGGGGGTGATCGGCCCGTTTTTTAACGATGAATACTCCGACGTGTACTTTTCCCTGTACGCGCTGGAGGCCGAACACCTGCCCCACCGGCAACTGGTGCAAATGGCCGAGGACATGCGCCAGGGCCTGCTCAATCTGCCGGGAGTGAAGAAGGTCAATATCCTCGGCGAACAGGCGCAGCGGATCTTCGTCGAGTTTTCCTATGAGCGCCTGGCCACCTTGGGCATCAAGCCCGAGCAGATCTTCGCCGCCCTCGCCGCCCAGAATGCCGTGGCACCTTCAGGCTTTGTCGAGACCGCCGGGGCACGCGCCTATATCCGCATCGACGGGGCCTTCGACAGCCTGGCGCTGATCGAAAACGTCCCGCTGGAAGCCAACGGCAAGCTGCTGCGCATCGCCGATGTGGCCACCGTCAGCCGGGGTTATGAAGACCCGCCCAGCTACCGTATCCGTCATCAGGGCGACCCCTCGCTGATGCTCGGGGTGATCATGGAGAAGCACTGGAACGGCCTGGAACTGGACAAGGCTCTCAAGGCCCAGGAAGCGAAAATCCAGGCCGACCTGCCGCTGGGGGTCAACTTCGCCAAGGTCTCCGACCAGGCGAAAAACATCAGCCTGGCGGTCAACGAGTTCATGCTGAAGTTCTTCGTCGCCCTCGCGGTGGTGATGGTGATCAGCCTGCTGGCCCTGGGGTTCCGTGTCGGGCTGGTGGTGGCTGCTGCGGTGCCGCTGACCTTGTCGATCGTGTTTGTGATCATGCTGATGACCGGCCGCGAATTCGACCGGGTGACCCTGGGCGCGTTGATCATTTCCCTGGGCCTGCTGGTGGACGACGCGATCATTGCGATCGAGATGATGGTGGTTAAACTCGAGGAAGGTTTTGACCGGATCCACGCAGCCACCTTCGCCTGGAGTTCCACCGCCGCGCCGATGCTCACCGGCACCCTGGTGACGATTATCGGCTTCCTGCCGGTGGGTTTTGCCCGCTCGGGCGCCGGTGAGTATGCCGGGAATATTTTCTGGATCGTCGGTTTTGCGCTGATCGCGTCGTGGCTGGTGGCGGTGGTGTTCACCCCGTACCTGGGGGTCAAGCTGTTGCCGCACATCGAGCCGGTTGTCGGCGGCCACGATGCAATTTACGCCGGGCGCTATTACCAGAAACTGCGGCGCCTGGTGGACGCTTGCGTGCGCAGACGCTGGCTGGTCACCGGGTTGGTGGTGGCGGCCTTTGTGCTGTGTGGCCTGGGCATGGGCGTGGTGAAGAAGCAGTTCTTTCCCAACTCCGACCGTTCCGAGCTGATTCTGGAGGTGTACATGCCACCGGGCAGCGCCTTCAAAAGCACCGAGGCGGTAGCGGCGCAGGTGGAAAAGGCGCTGATGGAGGAGCCGCAAACCGTGATGGTCGACACCTATGTCGGCGGTGGTGCACCACGGTTTTTCCTGTCGCTGAACCCTGAGCTGCCAGACCCCGCCTTCGCCAAGCTGATCGTGCAGACCGCCGACGCCCATGCCCGGGACAGCCTGAAAAAACGCATGGCTGAACGCATCGCGGCCGGCGAATTTCCATCGGCGCGGGTGCGCGTCACCCAGTTGGTATTCGGCCCGCCGGTGCCCTTCCCGGTGGTGTTTCGCGTGTCCGGCCCCGACCTGAATGTGCTGCGCGGCCTGGCTGAAGACGTGCGCCAAGTGGTCGCCGCCAACACACTCACGCGGGACAGCTTCCTCGACTGGGGCGAGCGCGCCAGCAGTTACCGCCTGGTACTCGACCAGGACCGCCTGCGCCTGCTGGGCTTTACCCCCGACGGGGTGAAATCCCAGCTCAACGCGTTGCTCAGCGGCAACCCGATCACCGAAGTGCGCGAAGGCAATCGTACCGTTTCAGTGGTTGCCCGCTCCCAGGGCAGCCAGCGCGAAGACCTCGGCAACCTCGACAATATGACCCTGACCAACAGTGCCGGTGTCTCGGTGCCATTGGCCCAGGTCGGGCATTTCCAGGCGGTGATGGAAGAACCGATCCTCAAGCGCCGCAACCGTGCGCTGACCGTGGAAGTGCGCGCCGATATTGTCGACGCCACCCAGCCGCCAGACGTGGAAATGGCGGTGTACAAGGACCTGCAACCCCTGATCGCCAAGCTGCCGGCCGGGTATCAGATCGTCATCGGCGGTCCGGTGGAAGAAAGCGCCAAGGCCAACGTGGCGCTGGCGGCACTGTTCCCGATCATGATTCTGCTGACGTTGACCGTGATCATGTTCCAGGTGCGTTCGTTCGGGGTGATGTTCATGGTGTTCGCCACCGCGCCGCTGGGGCTGATCGGGGCGGTGCCGACGCTGCTGCTGTTCAACCAGCCGTTCGGGTTCAACGCGATATTGGGGCTGATCGGGATTGGCGGGATCCTGATGCGCAATACGCTGATCTTTACCGACCAGATTCGGCAGAACCAGGACCAGGGCATGGTGATTCGCGAGGCGATCATCGAGGCCACGGTGCGCCGGGCACGGCCGGTGATCCTGACCGCGCTGGCGGCGGCGTTGGCGTTTATTCCGCTGACATTGTCGGTGTTCTGGTCGTCGCTGGCGTATGTGTTGATTGGCGGGGTGTTGGTCGGGACAGTGTTGACGTTGCTGTTCTTGCCGGCGCTGTGCAGTTTGGTGCTGGGGCGGGAGAAGACCCGGGAAGTGGTGCCTGCAACCTGATCCAACCAACACCACAAACCAATGTGGGAGCGGGCTTGCTCGCGAAAGCGGTGTACCAGATAAGCAGATGTCGACTGATAGACCGCATTCGCGAGCAAGCCCGCTCCCACACAAGCCCGCTCCCACATTTAGAGGTGTGGCGTTTTTAAGTCAGCGCTTGGAGAGCTCCATGATCATCCGGCTCAGCAGATAAATCCGCGGCGCCACGCTCTCCACCTCGGCATATTCCTCCGGCGTATGGATATTGCCCCCGACAATCCCGAACCCGTCGAGGGTCGGCGTACCCACGCCAGCCGACAAGCTCGCATCCGCCGCCCCGCCGCTGCCCTCAATGGTCAGCTTGCGCCCCAACTCGCCATAAATCCCCTGGGCAATCGCCACCAGCTTGTCCGACTCCGGCGTCTGCGGCATCGGCGGCAGGCCACGGTGCAAACTGGTGGTCACTTCAGTCTCGGGGATCAGCTTGTTGGCCGAGACCCGTGCCAGGTCTTTCTCGATCCGGTCAAACTCTTCCGGCAACGCCGCCCGTACATCCGCCTTGGCGGTGGCCTGGTCGGGGATCACGTTGACCCGGTCGCCGGAGTTGATCACGGTGAAGTTGATGGTGGTTTTCTTCTCGGCATCCCCCAGCTTGCCCAGTTGCAGAATCTGGTGCGCCGCTTCCATCGCCGCGTTGCGCCCCAATTCCGGGGCGACGCCGGCGTGGGCGGCCTTGCCCTTGACCTCGACCACGGCGGTGGCGCTGCCTTTGCGCCATACCACCAGGCCATCGGCCGGGCGACCCGGTTCCAGGTTGAGCGTCACGTCGTGGCCCTTGGCGGTGTTGCGGATCAGCTCGGACGCGCCGTCGGTGCCGGTTTCTTCGCTGGCGTCCAGCAGGAAAGTGATTTGTGCGTAGTCCTTGAAGCCCTGGTTTTTCAGGACCTTCAAGGCGTAGATGCCGGCGACGATGCCGCCCTTGTCATCCATTACGCCCGGGCCATAGGCGCGGCCGTCCTTGATGTGGAACGGCCGGGCAGCCGCCGAGCCTTCCTTGAACACCGTGTCCATGTGGGCCATCAGCAGGATCCTGGCCTTGCCGGTGCCCTTGAGGGTGGCGATGACATGGCTGTTATGGGCCGCGGCATCCGGCACCAGCTGGATGCTGAAACCCAGTTGCTTGAGCTCATCGACGGCGATGTCACGCACTTGGGTCAGGCCCGGCTCGTAGCCGGAGCCCGAATCGATATTCACCAGGCGCTCCAACAGTTTCAAGGCCTCGGCCTTGTACTGCTCGGAATCGGCCTGGATCTGTTTGTGGGGTTCGGCGCTGAAGGCCGGCATGGCGAAAGACAGCGCCAGGGTGGCCGCCAGCAAGGTACGCGGGAAGTTGAAGAGCATGAACCGATCCTTGTTTTTGTTGGAAGGTAGCGCTCCACCCTACCTGACAAACACCGATTTGTTGATCCTCAGATCGACCTCAACCAACTTCCCTGCACCGAACTGACCCGGTTGCGCCCGCTGCTCTTGGCCTCGTACAAGGCCTGGTCGGCATCGTTCAGCCAACTGGTGGCGTCGGCGTGTGCCGGCCGGTATGGCGCCAGGCCGATGCTCAGGCTGGCGCGCAAGGTCGGGTCCTGTGCGTAGGCCAGGGAGTTGAAGCGATCACGCAGGGCGTCCATCACCTCGGTGGCGCGGTTCAGGGGCATGTCCGGCAGGATCACGCAGAATTCGTCGCCGCCATAGCGCCCGGCCAGGTCAGTGGCCCGCAGGTTCTGGCGCAGCACTTTGCTCAATTGACGCAGCACGATATCGCCGGTGACATGGCCGTAGGTGTCGTTGATGGTCTTGAAGTGGTCGATGTCGATCAACGCGATGGCGGCGCCCTGCTGGTCGCGGCGGCAGCGCTGGAACTCGATTTCCAGGTGGTCTTTCCAGGCGCCGTGGTTGAGCAGGCCCGACAGGCTGTCGGTGCGGCTCAGGGCCAGCAACTCGCGCTTGTGCCGGGCCAGGGTGATCGCTTGCCGGTAACAGATCCAGCCCAGCGCCAGGGGATACAGCATCAGGATCGGCAGGCAGGCGTAGAGCTGCACTTCACTGGTGAGGGCGGTCACCGCCGGAGTGAACACCAGCATCGAGGCGCCGATGCCCAGCGCCTGGGCCACCCAACCGGCGAGCATGAAGCGCGGGCCGCCGATGGCGACGTTGTTCATGGTCATCATCGACAAGGTGGTCACGCTGGGCAGCGGGTTGAACTGCATGGCGCCAACCCAGAACCCGCCGCAAAACGAGTCGAACAGCAGGTTGCGGTGTTCCGAGCGCAGGGAGTTTTTCGAGTGCCGCGACCATTGGTAGGCCACATGCGGCCAGATGAAGGCATTGGCGATCATCACTCCCCAGACCCAAGCGGATTTATCCAGCGGGTAGATGGCGGCGGCCACACAGACAAACCCGAGGGTCAATCCCAGGGTGCGCGACTTGTACAAGCGTGAAGCGAGCGAAAGTCCGTTTCCTCCTGCGGCTGGCATGTCTGGCTTGATCCTGGATGAATGCCCGAAGTCTATCAGGGCACCGGCAGATCGCCACTACCGCTCATAAGCTGGCCTTCAGCTGGAAAAGCCCCGGGCCAACATCAGCGCCACCCCCAGCAGCAACACCGCCGTGGCCCGTTGCAGCAACACCCGGCGCTTGGGGTTTTCCAGCACGTGCTTGATGCGCTGGCCGAAGTAGCAATACAGGCAGCCGCTGGCAAATTGCAGCAGCAGGAAGGTCAGGCCGAGGATCGCGATGTCGGCGGCGGCACTGCCCTGGCCGATGGCGGCGAACTGCGGGAATACCGCGCTGAACAGAATGATCGCCTTGGGATTCGACAACCCGGTCAGCAGGCCCTTGCCGAAAAGACTGCGGGCATTTTCCGCAGTTGCATCGTTGGTCTTGATGGTCACTCCGCTGCTGGTCCATTGCTTGTAGGCCAGGTAAAGGATGTAGGCCACGCCTACCACCTGGATGATCCGGGTGATCAGCGGGTAATCCTTGATCAGCTCGGAAAAACCCACGGCAAAGATCAGGATCGACACCAGGTAGGAAACACTCGCCCCGAACTGCGCCGGCAGGGAGCGGCGCAGGCCGTCCTTCAGGCCGAGGCTGAGCAACAACAAGGTCATGGGCCCGGGGCTGAAGGCCAGGGTGGTGCACAGCAGCAGGAAATACAAAAACGAAGACAGCGTCAGCGCGGTGGCCATGGCGTGGAATTTCACAGCAGGAAAGAGGGCTTGCAGTCTAGGGCGCACATGCCGCCACAGGCAGGTAAACTCTACGGATATACGCGCAGACTTTACCGGTGAAGTTGGCGGCAAACTTAAGGACAGTGTGATGCCCATTCCTGCGATTCACTTTCATGACCGAGCACCGAAGGTGCAGCAGATCGTCGATGCCCTGGCCCATGCGATCGAGCAAGGCGAATTGGCCGCTGGCAGCAAACTGCCTTCGGTGCGTGAGTTGGGAGCCTTGCTGGGCGTCGGAAAATTCACCATGAATGAAGCGCTGGATCGCCTGCGCGGGCGTCACCTCCTGACCTCCAGCCAGGGCCGCGGGCACTTTGTCGCCAGCAGCCTGGCACAGCCGTCGTCCAGCACCTGGGTCGACTTGCTGCCCCAGGACTTGCTCAGCGTACTGCGCCGCCCCCTGGCCATGGCCCAGGGCGACCTGCGCCCCGGCGGCGGCCATCTGCCGGAAGACTGGCTGGATTCCGAAGCCCTGCGCCAGGCCATGCGCAGCGCAGTGCGCGCCCCTACTCTGCGCATCGCCGGGCTGGGCACCCCGGCGGGCCTGCTGCCGTTGCGCCAGGCGCTGCAACAGAAACTGCACGGTGAAGGGTTGTCGGTGCCGGTGGAACAAATCATCACCACGCCCAACACGGTGCAAGGCCTGGACATGCTCATGCGCCTGCTGGCGCGGCCCGGGGACACGGTGCTGCTGGATGCACCGTGTTATTTCAACTTCCACGCGAACCTGGCGTTGCATGGGGTCAAGGTGGTGACGATCGCCCGGCGGCCTGACGGGTTTGATTTTGTCGCGTTGGAGCAGTTGTTGGCGGAGCATCGTCCCAGCCTGTACCTGACCACCAGCGTGTTGCATAACCCCACCGGGCATTCATTCAGTCCGAGCCAAGCGTTTCGGTTGTTGCAACTGGCCCGGGAGTATCGCTGCCATATCGTTGAGGATGATCTTTACGGGGATTTGCACCCTAACCCGCCGCCGCGCCTGGCGACTTTGGCGGGATTGGAGCAGGTGACGTACCTGTCGGGGTTTTCGAAGGTGCTGACGGCGAATGCGCGGGTCAGTTATGTGGTGGCGGCGCCGCAATTGGCGGCGAATCTGACCAATATGAAGTTGATGAGCGGCGGTATAACGTCCGAGCTGTTCGAACAGATTGTGTATCGGCTGCTGAGTGAGGGTGGGTATGCCCGGCATCGCAAGCGCATGGTTCAGCGGCTGCTGGAGGCCGGTGGGCGGGTTGAGCAGTGGCTGCGGCGTTGTGGGTGTGAATTGCCGATGGGGTTTGAGGGGGGGATGTTCATCTGGGCGCGGTTGCCGGCGGGGGTAAATGGTGAGCGGCTGGCTGAAGCCGGGTTGAAACGCGGGATGGTGTTGGCGCCGGGGGCGTTGTTCGGGTATGAGCCGGGGTTGCGGGATTTCATGCGGTTTAATGTGGCGCATTGCGACGAAGGGTGGGTTCAGGCGCAGTTTGAAGGGTTGCTGGGGGCGCCAACCCGAAGAGTTGGCGCCGGGGTTACGGATCAAGCGGAGGGTTGATCACCGTTCACTGGAGATCACGCGCTGGCTGCAGATATGAGCCATGCTGACCGGGGTAGCGTCGCCACCCACGCCGACATCCGGGTACTCCTCGATGCGCAGGCGCCAGACGGCGAAGTTGTAGTTGGTCTCCCAGGTATTTTTGTAACCCGAGTCGTAGGACACATACCTGACAGTCGCCTCACCCGCGCAGTTGCCCAGGTTGACCGTACCGGATGCCGCGCCCGACACGCCGGTTACCGAACCGTAGTAAGGGATGTACACCGGCAGGTAGGTATTACGGTTGACGTGCTTGTCGAGTTGCAGATACGGGGTCAATCCCTGCAGGCGTTTACCGGTGCTGTCGGCCCAGGTCACGGCCCAGCTCAAGTCACGTGCCGCCTGGGTGGTCATGAACGGGTCGTAGTCATTGGCCGAAGCCGGGATCCGCACCACGTTGTCACCTTGCACACTGTGGCTCAACACCTCGGGTGTGGAGCCCAGCGACAGCTTGTAGCGCGCCGTAGCCTTCCAGGTTGCGGCCGGGTTAGGCCGCACCCGTACGTTCACCACACCATTAACCGATGGCGTTGGCCAGGTGATTTTCGCCTTGGGGCTGATCGGGATCCATTTGACGCCGTCAAAATACTCGGAAATCCACTGGCCCCGATCGCTCTCGTTCACACCGTCGAAATAGGCACTGACCTTCTGCCCGCGCAGGGCCTTGAAGGAGAAGTAGTCTTCATCGGTCGCCGTGTCGGAGTTACCCGTGACGTAGTTCAGGGTATCCGGCAGTTGATAAGCCGTTTCGAAACTGTCGTTAGGCTCGAAATCGTCAATCGTCATGTTGATATCCACGCCGAAACTGAACGGCGAACCGTCAGCCGAATTGGCATGCATGAACCAGTAGTAGTCGCCAGGTGGCAGTACGCCAGCCAACACCTCGTTGGCATTGCCCGGGTTATCCGACGTGCCGAGAGAAGTGATGTTGTTCTGGCCGTCGTCCTGGAACAGGGTCAGGGACATGTTGGTGGCAGCACTCTGCCCTACCAGCATCACTGTCGCCCGTGCCTTTTGGGGCACGTTGAAGTGGTAGCAGACGTCGTTGCCGGTTTGCACACCGTCCAGGTTATACATCTGGTTGATACCGAGGGTCTGGCACAGCGGCGTGAACGCCTGGGCCGCCACGGCCTGGGCATCCACCTTGGCGCTATCTGCCTGTACAGGCTCGGCGACCACAACCCCGCTCAAGGCCTTGGCAGCCTGCACCGGCTTTTTCAGCTGCTGCGAGGTTTTGATTTTGTCCAGGAAGGCAGCCGACGCCTTCTGCGCCGTGACGTTGCCGCCACTCTTGAGGGCTTGTTGCACGGCTTGCTGCAACGGTTGCGGCGTCAAGTGTGCAGGAGATTGTTCGGCCAGGGCGCAGGCCGAAACGAAGCAGGACGCCGCGATGGCGGCTCCGAGCATGAACGCTTTTTTCGATTTCATTTTTTATCCATCCATAGTTAAAAAATTGAAGCTCAGGTGATCGGCGACATCCGGTCACCTGGGATGGAATGTAGGACATAACTGTATGCATGTACAGTATTTTTATGGCGGCAGGATAGATGCGCCAATCCCGACTACGCTCATCCCCAACAAAAACAACACCGAGCGCCCCCAATGACTCACCCCACCGAGGCCTTCCGCACCACCTACCGCGCCAGCATCCACCCCTCCTACAACCCGTGGCTCCACGCTGGTTTCGTTTTCGGCTACGGCCTGCTCTGCATCAGCCTGTTCTGGTCTACCACCCGGCAAATCCAGCCATTGGAATGGCTGGCCATCCCCCTCACCCTGATTTTCTTCAATCTGTGTATCTATCTCGTCCACCGTCACCTGGGCCATCACAAACACTCCTTCGCCCGCCTGTTCTACGCCCGCCACACCGGCGACCACCACAGCTTCTTCACCCCCGCCCACATGACCTACGACAGCCCTCGAGACTGGCGTGTCATCCTGTTCCCCGCCTGGCTCATCCTGGTCCACAGCCTGGTCATCACCCTCCCCGCCTGGTGGCTGCTCAAACACCTCAACCCCAACGTCGCCGGCCTGTTCGCCGGCTGCATGATCCTCGGCTACCTGCTCTACGAGTTTTTCCACGCCTGCGAACACCTGCCCCCCGACCACCCCGTGGCCCGCCTGCCGTGGATCCGCCAGATGCATCACCTGCACGCCCTGCATCACCGGCGCGAACTGATGCAGGGACGCAACTTCAACATCGTCCTGCCGCTGATGGACTATCTGTTCGGCACCCTGCATTGGGAACCGCCCACCACTGATCACCAGGAATCGTCATGAGTACCCGTCCAAGCAACGTTGGTCGTCTGGTCCTGCTGATCCTGACCGCCATCGTCGCCTTCCTGCTGCTGATGCCCACCAAAGTGCAACCGGTCAACTGGTCGCCGCCCAAGGCGCCATCCCTGAAGGACGGGCCCTACGCCGAAAACCAGCGCCTCAAGGACGTGAAAAGAACCGGCGCCCAGGACATCGCCGGGCCCGAAGCCTTGTTGCTGGATGGCAAAGGGTTCCTCATCACCGGCCTGCATGACGGGCGCATCATCCGCACGGCCCCCGAAAGCCACGTTCTCGAAGAGCTGACCAACACCCAGGGTCGCCCCCTGGGCCTGGCCCTGCATCCGGACGGGCGGTTGATCATTGCCGATGGGATCAAGGGCCTGCTCGCCCTCGACACCCAGCACAATCTCACCACCCTGGCCACCAGCGCCGCCGGCCTGCCGTTTGGCTTTGTCGATGACGTCACCGTCGACGCCGCCGGGCGTTATGCGTACTTCAGCGATGCATCAAGCCGATGGGGTTATGGGGAAGACGGCGAGGCGGTGATCGAGCACGGCGGTGACGGCCGTTTGCTACGGTATGACTTCAGCACCGGCCACACCGAGGTATTGCTGGACCAGTTGCAATTCGCCAATGGCGTGGCCCTGGGGCCGAACGAAGACTATGTGCTGGTCAACGAAACCGGCGCCTATCGCATCAGCCGCTACTGGCTCAAGGGCGACAAGGCCGGCGTCCACGACCTGTTTATCGACAACCTGCCGGGCCTGCCGGACAACCTCAGTTTCAACGGCAAGGACCGGTTCTGGGTTGCCTTGTATTCACCGCGCAACCCGCTGCTCGACGGTTTTGCCGGCTACCCGCTGATGCGCAAGATCATGGTACGGGCACTGATGGTGGTGCCCAAGCCCATCGAGCGTAAGGCCTTTGTGCTCGGGCTGGACGTGAACGGCAAGGTCATCGCAAACCTGCAGGATGGCAGCAGCGGTAACTACTCGCCCGTCACCACGGCACGTGAGTACGGTGACTGGTTGTATCTGGGTTCGCTTAAAAACACCGGTATGGCGCGCTTGCCACTCAAGGTGGCGTTGGCGCAATAACGAAAAAAAGCCCCTCGGCTATGGCTTGGACCAGACCTCCCAAATGATTGCCAGGACCATCAAAACCATTCCGCCGTAATAGGGCCATACTGCCCATCGCTTCAGGGCCACGGGGACGGACGTCAACTCTGCCTCAGTTACCTCGCCCTTTTTCAAATGGCGTTTTGGCATGGACAGCAGCTCGACGATCACAACCATTCGCATGGTTTTGTCGATCGGCAGATTCCTGCGCCAAAAACGCTTGGTGCGTTGAACGGCCTCGTTTTCGGTGAAATAGCTTTCCAACTCATCGAGTTTTCTGTACGCGACGAAGAGCAACAGTCCCAAGTTGATAAGCATCCATAAAAGCAACGTAACAGTGAAAAAATCATAATAAGACATGATCAAGCCCCATCAGGCTGATACATCAGGTCACCCATCATTTCTCCACCCCATTCACCGGCACGCCCAAACGTACTCCCGGCGGCATAACCTCCGGCAGCACCGCCGATGATCCCGCAGACCAGCGCACCCTGCCCTTTCACCGCAACCCCCATGACTATCCCGCATAAACGTCTCCCGAGTGCAGCCCCCAGAGTCCCTCCAATAGCGGCTCCACCCACCCCGCCCACCAACTTCCCACCCTGCACATACTTCGCCCGCCTACACATCGCCTCCCGCCCCTCCATACATGCTTCCTTGATCTCCAACCCCGCCACACCCACATCCAACGCCAACCCCACATACGTCCCCTTGCCCAAAAACCTCGACGTCTCGGCAATGCTGCGAATCCGCTGCGTGTAGCCCACGATTTCACTCTTGTGCAGATAACTCTTGGTGGAAATACCCAGTACTTTTTTCAGTGACTTATTGGTTTTCAGGCTCGTGCCAAATCGCGCCGCACCTTGAAGTTGAGTATCCAAGCGCCGGAACAACATCTGCCGCTTCTGGATAAACGCTTTCTTATTCAAGGCTCCATCCTTGAGTTGTTGATGCAAACGCTCAATTTCTTCCAGAGTGCGCTGAACGTCGTCCAGGTGTCGCCCCCAGGCCGCCGTCGAACTGCCGACTCCCACCGAGCTATAAGCCAATAAACTCTGGAATAGATCATAGTTATTGATCACCGCCGCCCCAGCCGAGGCATCCAACTCCAGATTGCGCTGAATCTCCTGGGCATGGCGCATCAACCATGCATCATCAGTAGTGCAAGCCACAGCGTAGGCATCGGGAACGATCACCATCTGCCCCGGCGTCACCAGGCTTGCCTGACGCAAATGCAGGTTCAACGCGTCGAATTGATCGGAGAGTTGCCCACTGGCCCCGGTGAGTAATCGGGATTTCAAACTGAGGTAGTCCGTGGTGCGGTCATTGATGTATCCCTGCGCCATCACTTACATCCCTGATGTAATGGATATGGCGCAGGAATATAGGCAGGCGAACACGGCCCGAACACAAGGTTGGAACAGCTGAAATTACATTTGGGAAATCACCTACCTGGCAGGTAATCAAGGCCTACAAAAAATCGTCGGACTCAATACCCCGTCATCTCCAGATACCCCACCCCACCCTGAAATTTCACCGGCCCTTCCCAGTAAGGAATGCTCAGGTTCATCCAGGCTTTTGGGTTGACCGCTTCCGTGGTGATATCCAGATGTTTGCCCAGGATCTTCAATGACCACTGGGTGGGAATGCTGCGCCCATCGATCGCGGTCGTGCCCAGCGGCGTCAGTTGAATATCCTGGTTGTGCAGGGTCTGTGTGTGGCCTTCTTTGTCGATCCAGGTACCCGTCAGGTACGACGGCCCGTCTTTCTGCCGCACCCGAAACAGCATCAACTGCTCGCCGCTGTCCAGGTGCAGGGAGAACCAGTCCCAGCCAGTCTGGCTGGCGGTCAGGGGCTGGCTGCTCCATTCGCGATCGAGCCAGGCGTTGCCGGTGACTTGATAAGATTTTCCATCGATGGTCACGCGGCCATCTGCCTGGAAAAACGGCTGGCTGTAGTAGTACGACGCCTGGCCCTGGTCGGACTTGCGGCTGTAGCCGTTGTCGCCCTGGAGCACCAATGGGCGGCTGGAGGTCAGGTGCAGGTCATAGTTGAAATGCTCGCCTGCAGCCTTGAGTTGCATGTCCGCCAGGGGGCTGGCTGCACCGGGGCGGGTGGCGAAATTCCAGTCATCGATCCAGGCATTGAACGGCACCGCCTGGGCCCCCGCCTGCCCCACGCCGCCGCGGGCGTAGCGTTCGCTGGCGTAATGGCGGGTGGCCGAGGTGACGGCGGCGTGGCCGAGCCAGATCGTAGAGTCGTGCCAGCCCGGTTGTGTCGGGCCGGCCTTGAGTGCGTTGCGAAACAGCGTCCATTGCACGCCGTAGGCATTGCCCTCGGCATCCTTCAGGTTGGCGGTGAGGTACCACCATTCGATGCGATAGCCGTCATGGGGGCCATGGTCCTGGGGAAAGCTGAAGACCTTGCCGGGTACCACCTGGGCAAAGTCCGCGGCCTGGCTGCCCAGCCCGGCGAAGCTTTCTTCAGGCGCAGGCGGTTTGTCGCAGGCGCCCAGCAGCAGGAACGTCGCCCATAGCAGGTACTTAATCTTCATTGGCAAAGGTCCTCAGCAAATCCGCCGGGCGACTGCGGTACAGCTGCCACAACGGCCAGGCCGAAGCCAGCAAGGTGGCCAGCATCGCCAGACCCAGCAGTTGCGCCAGTTGCCCCGGGAACACCTGCAACGGCAGGCGCCAGCCGAAGGCCTGGACGTTGATCACCACGTCCAGGCACCACGCCAGCAGCAAGCCCAGCGGCAACGCCAGCACCAGGGTCAGCACCGCCAGCAACCAGGTCTGGCCGAGGTTGAGCAGCATCAATTGGCGGCGCGTCACGCCCAGCGCCCACAACGGCGCCAACTGGCCGAGGCGGCTTTGGCTCTGGGTCAGCAGGCTGATAAACAACGCCACGCCGGCGACGCCCAGGGTCAGGCTGTTGAGGGCGGCGGTGGCGGCAAAAGTTCTTTCGAAGACCTGGCTCGACCAGCCCTTGAGCTGCTGCTGATCGACGATGCGGCTGTCTTCGAGGGCAAACCGTTCCTGTACTGCACGCACCAGCGGCGGCACGTTGCCCGGCAAAACCCGCAGGTTGAAACGCGCCGGCGACAATCCCGGCCAGTGCTGCAACAGGTGCCGCGAATTCACCAGCAAGTGGCCCTTGGGGTTGCCGTAGTCGGCATAAATCCCCACGACCTTCGGCGACCATGGACCTTGGGGCGTGGGGATGCTGACCACATCGCCCAGCCGCACCTTGAGCCGACGTGCCATTTGCTCACTGAGCATCAGGCTGTCGTCCTGCAGCAACTGGTTCCATGGGTTCGCCGCCGCTTCCAGCAACGGCCAATGCTGGCGATAAGTAGGATCGTCGACCACGCCGAACAGGTCCGCTGGCCAGCCTTGCAGTTGCACCGCAACCTGCCAGGTCGGCAGCACCGTCTGCACCAGGGGCTGCTGCACCAGCCAGGTTTGCAGCGCCTCGGCCTGGGCCGGGTTTTGCGGATTGAGGTACAACTCGGCGGTCAGGCGTTGTTCCAGCCAGTTGTTGAAGGTCTGGCGAAAGCCCGAGGTCATCGAGCCCGCGCCGATATTGGCGGCCAACGCCAGCAGCAAGGCCATCAGCGCCAGGCTCAGGGCCGGCAACTGCTGGCGGCAATCGGCGAGAAACCATTGCCCCAGCACCGAACGGCTGCGCTCCAATACCGCCTTGAGCACACCATTGAGCACCACCGGCAAGCCCAGCGCAGCGCTCAGCAACAAGGCCGCCATCAAGACAAAACCACTGGCCAGGCTATCGCCAAATACCAGCGCCAACAGCGCAACCAGTAAGGCCGAACCCGCCACCCAGCCCTGGCGTCGCAGCCAGCGCCCATGGGCCTGGTGCCAGGCCTGCGCGTTCGCCAGCGCCAGCAGCGGCAAACGCGCCGCTCGCCACAGGCTGCTGGCCCCGGCGAGCAACGCGCCGAGCAAACCCAGGCCCAGGCCACTGAGCCACCACAGCGGGCTGAGGCTAAGTTGGCCGGGCACCTCGGCGCCATACAGGCCGCGCAAACTGGCGGCTACATCCGGCAGCAACAGGCTGGCCAGCAAGTACCCGCTGGCCACGCCCGCCAGGCCACCCAGCACGGCCAGGCCACCGAGTTCCACCGCCAGGCTGAGGATCAGCATCCGCGCACTGACCCCGCACGCACGCAAGGTTCGCAGCAGGCCGCGCCGCTGCTCCAGCGCCAGGCCGATGGCGGCATGCACGATAAACAGGCCCACCACAAAGGACAGAAAGCCCAGCGCATCGAGGTTCAGATGGAAGCTTTCAGTGAGGCGCGCGAGGTTGTTTTCCTCGGCCTGCTTGAGCTGCAGTTGCGCGCCCAGTTCCGGCGGCAGGGCGGGATGCGCGGCGGCAAAGGCCTTGTCCAGCAGCAATCGCGACAGGCGTTGGGGCATGTCCAGCAACGGTTGGGCGAAGCCGATATCGGTCAGCAAGACGCCGGGGGCCATGTCCGCTTGAACATGCAGTGGCGGCAGCGCGAGCCCGGCGGCTGTCAGCGGCTGGTCGCCCTCTTTCAGGCCCAGAGACTGCAAGGTCTGCGGCGCGATCCAGGTGCGTCCCGGCGGGTTGAAGAACGCGACCATCTGCGCCCGGTCCAGGGTCTGCCCGGCCAGCGCGCCACCGCCGGGCAACGACACCGGGTCGATGCCCATCACTTGCAGGCGCTGGTCTTCATGGCCCTTGAGCTGCACGCGGCCCTGCACCACCGGCGACACCGGCCACCCGGCGCGGCGCAGGTCGGCAAACAGCGCCTGGGGGAAGCTCGCACCGTCCGGCGCACTGAGGCTGGCCTGGGGTTCGCCGCCGATCAGCTGGCTGGCCCGCGCGTAGCTGTCCCGCGCCTGGCTGTTGAGGGCTTGCACGCCGGTCAACAGAGCGGTGGCCAGCCACAGGCCGGTGAGCACACTGAAGAATTGCACAGGGTGGCGCCGCCAATGGCTGAGCAGCGCGCGCAGTGTCCAATAGAAGACCCGCATGTCAGCGGGCGTCCGCAGCGAGTACCTGGCCGCGGTGCAACACCACCTGCTGGTCAAGGCGCGCCGCGATGCGCGGGCTGTGGGTGACCATCAGCAAGCTGGTGGGGCTGTCCCGCAGCAGGTCCAGCAGCAGTTGCAGCACTTCGTCACTGGTGCCTTCGTCGAGGTTACCGGTGGGTTCGTCCGCCAGCAACAAGCCGGGGCGCGACGCCAGGGCTCGTCCTACCGCTACCCGTTGCTGCTGGCCGCCGGACAGTTGTTCGGGGTAACGCCTGAGCAAGTCACCCAGGCCGAGTCGCTCCACAAGCTGCGCTTGCCACGCCGGATCGAGGCGCCCGGCCAGGCGCGCCTGGAAGGCCAGGTTGTCTTCGACCCGCAGGCTGCCGATCAGGTTGAACTGCTGGAACACCAGGCCGATCTCGGTGCGACGCCAGTGGGCCAGTTGCGCCTCACTCATCTGGTCCAGGCGCTGGTCGCCGACCTGGATGCTGCCACGGTCGACCTGGTCGAGCCCGGCCACCAAATGCAGCAGCGTGCTTTTGCCACTGCCCGACTCACCCATCAACGCCAGGCTGCTGCGCGCTCCCAGGTACAGGTCGACACCTGCCAGCACGGTCAACGGCCCCTGCGGCGTGCCATAACTCTTGAATACCCCTTGTACCTGCAGCATCACCCCTCCCCACAAGCTTCTGGACTTAAGCCGGAGAATAACGGTTGTCACATTTTTATGTCACAACCATGGGAAAAAGGAGCGCCCCATGACCCCTGCAAATTTTTCACATCGATTTCACCCGGCCGCCACCTGCTGCACTTTAAATTGCCGTCCATGGGCAGATAACAGGCTGGTTATTTCAAACGCCCGTTAGTGCAAGTGAACAATTTTTTATATCGGTATGTTCAGCAAAAAGACAGCGCCCCTGTGACACGCTTTTGCATATTCCTGCATCAGCGCTACTCACTTGGCGCCTGCCTAACTTGCCGCTGCCAGTTACCGGATTAACGCCTGGAAGTTACCAATGGTGAATAGTGTGGTTGACCTGACCCTGAGCAAGTCTCGCTCGCGCTGGGCGTTTGTAAAACATCTGAACAAACTGTGGCTGGGCGTGGCAGGTATCGTAATGGCCAGCCTGGCAGTAACGGCGTTCATCTGGTGGCCAAGATCGCCGCTGGACCTGGGCGTGGGCCAACGCCTGCTCAGCTCCGGAACCCTGGAAGCCTGGCGCAACGGAGACTTGGTGGTGCTGGTCCGCCATGAGGAACGCTGTGACCGCTCCAACAACCCTTGCCTGGGCCCGGCAGACGGCCTGACCACGCTCGGCTCGTTGTCTGCCAGTGCCGTGGGCAAGGCCTTCCAGACCCTGGGCATGGAAAACACCGACGTACTGAGCAGCCCCACCACCCGTACCGCGCAGAGCTCGCTGTTCATGTTCGGCAAGGCCGAATTGTCACCCGGGCCCCTGGCCATCTGCGGCCCTGCCATCGGCGAGGAACTGCGCCCACATAAACACGCGGACCGCAACCTGCTGGTGGTCACCCACAGCGCCTGCATCAGCGACTTCGAGGAGGCATTGGGCTACCCACACGCCGCCCATGCCGAGTACGGCAGTGCATTGTTTGTAAAGCTGCTGCCCGATGGCAAGTTCAAGGCGCTGGGTATTTTGAACAGTAAGGACTGGGCCGCCGTGCTTAAACAACTTTAGAACACTTCTTAACATTTAATCATTCAAGTTCGTTCAGCAAAAAGACAGCCAGACCGTGGCATCTTCTATGGTTTTAATTGAATTTTTGTCAAAAAATTATTAGCTCACTAACTTTTCACAAGTTAACAACATGACGACGACCTTCGATGACTTATTGGACGCCACACATTTAACGAGCTTGACTGGGGCACAGGGATATTCAGTTTCGCCCCCCACTAACAGACTGTTTAAGGAATAACGTTCTGTGCCGCATTTTTACCCGACCATGACCACCTTCCACCCCTCGCGCATGGCTGATCCGCTCGCGCTGATTCACCGTCAATACCGCTTGAGAGTGCAATAGCCATGACCCGCCTTAAACCATTGCCCGTATTGCTACTGGCATTCGTGATGTTCTATCTGTTGCCACTGGGCCTGCATGGCCTATGGATCCCTGACGAAACCCGCTACGCCCAGATCAGCCAGGAAATGCTCATCAGCGGCAACTGGGTGGCACCGCACTTCATGGGCGTGCGCTATTTCGAAAAACCCGCCGCCGGCTACTGGCTCATCGCACTGGGCCAGGCATTGTTCGGTGAAAACCTGTTCGGCGTGCGCATCGCTTCCGCCCTGACCACCGGCCTGAGCGTCGTGCTCGCCTACCTGATCGCCCGCCGGCTATGGAACGACCCGCGCAAGAGCTTCGCCTGCGCGCTGCTCTACATGAGTTTCGGCCTGGTGGCCGGGCAAGCCGGTTATTCCAACCTGGATCCGCAATTCACCTTTTGGGTCAACCTGAGCCTGGCGGCGCTGTGGTTTGCCCTCGACAGCTCCACCCCCCGTGCCCGCCTCGCCAGCTGGACGTTGCTGGGTGTGGCCTGCGGCATGGGTTTCATGACCAAGGGTTTCCTGGCGTGGTTGCTGCCGGTGTTGATCGCCCTGCCTTACATGCTCTGGCAACGTCGCCTGGGGGAACTGCTGCGCTACGGGCCGCTGGCGATACTGGTGGCGGCCGTGGTGTGCCTGCCCTGGGCACTGACGATCCACCTGCAGGAACCGGACTACTGGCGTTTCTTCTTCTGGCACGAGCACATCCGCCGGTTCGCCTCCGACAATGCCCAGCATGCACGACCCTGGTGGTTCTACCTGCCGCTGATGGTGGTGTCGTGCCTGCCGTGGGCGGCGCTGCTGCCGGCGACACTGTGCAAGGCCTGGAAGGAAAAGCGCCAACCGGCCATCGTCTTCCTGGCGCTGTGGTTGCTGCTGCCCCTGGGCTTTTTCAGCCTGAGCAACGGCAAGCTGCCGACCTACATCATGCCGTGCCTGCTGCCGCTGGCGCTGCTGATGGGCCATGCATTGGTCGACCTGCTGGCCAACGCCCGCACCCGCACGCTGCGCGTCAATGGCCTGCTCAACCTGGGCATCGGCCTCGCCGCGATGGTGACGCTGATCTACCTGCAAATCGACCGGCCGTTGTACGGCAATAGCCACAGCGAGATGTTCAACCTGTCCCTGACGTTCATCGTGCTGATGGGCTGGATGCTCGCCAACTTGCTGCAAGCCTCCCGCCCGCTGGCGCTGTGGGCGATGCCGGCCTTGGGCATTGGCCTGCTGGTGGCGCTGTTGCCCGCCGGCATGCCGGCGGTGATCGAAGATAACCAGATGCCTGATCAGTTCGTGCTCCAGCACCTGGACGAGCTGCAACAGACCCATGCGCTGCTGAGCAACGAACTGGAGTCGGCGTCGGCCCTGGCATGGCGCCTGCGGCGGCCCGAAGTGACGCTCTACAACACCGAAGGCGAACTGCGCTACGGCCTGCAATACGCCGACTCGATGCACCGCAAGGTGGATCTCGACAGCGTTCAAGCCTGGCTCAAGCAGGCGCGCCAGCAAGGCCCGGTGGGCGTGCTGATGCGGGTCAGGAGCACCAGCGAAATGCGCGAAGCCGGCCAGCTGCCGTTGGGGGGCAAGCGTTATTACAAGGGTGACCTGGAGATCATCATCTACCCGCAATTGCCGTAACACAGGCGCCCTAATGTGGGGTGACCCCATTCAACACTCGTCCCACATCGGAACCGCCGCATGAACTTCTGGAAAACCGAACGCGGCGCCCTGCTGCTGCTCCTGGGCGTGTCGGCCCTGATCCTGCTGCTGGGCCTGGGCGCCCGCGACCTGTGGGGCCCGGAAACCCGCTGGGCGAACATCACCCTGCAGATGCTGCAAAGCGGCGACTACTTCGACCCGTACCTCAAGGGCACCCCGTATTACGACAAACCCCTGCCGTCGTACTGGCTGATCACCGGCCTGGCCAACCTGATGGGCGGCCTGGGGCCGTGGTCGTTGCGCCTGTCATCGGTCATCTCGGCGTGGCTGAGCATCTGGCTGGTGTACCTGATCGGCGAGCAACTGTTCCGCAAAGGCACCGGCCTGATTGCCGGCTGGATGCTCGCGACCACCTTCTACTTCCTCTTCTGGGCCCGGGTGGCCACGGCGGACGTGCTGACCGTATGCGGCGTGCTCGCCGCCGTCTGGTGGTATTGGCGCGGGCCGGACGATACGCGGCTGGGGCGCTACACGGTGTTCTTCCTGTTACTGGCGGCGACGTCGCTGTTCAAGGGCTTGATCGGCTTTGTACTGCCGGGCCTGGTGCTGTTGCCGCACTTGCTCAGCGAACAGCGCTACAAACGCCACCTCAACCTGCGGCTGGTGCTGGCCGTGATCATTGCCGGGGCGTTCTACGCGATCCCGTTTGTGCTGTCCCACCTCTACGGCGCACCGACCTACGGTGCAAGCGGCCTGGAACTGGTGTTCCGGGAAAACGTGGTGCGCTTCTTCGACCCGTTCGACCATATGGGGCCGATCTACACCTACCTGATCTACCTGCCGGCCTACACCTTGCCCTGGGCGCCGTGCTGGGTGCTGGGCCTGTGGCTCGCCGTGCGGCATTGGCGCGACACCCCGCCCAACACCCGTTGGCTGGTGTGGGGGCTGGGCCTGCTGTTTGTGTTCTTCACCGCCAGTGGCAGCCGGCGCAGTTACTACGTGCTGCCGCTGGTGCCGTTCGCGCAGTTGCTGGCGGCGTGGTGGGTCAGTGAGCGTATCGCCCGCAAAGGCACGGTCGGCCGGGGTTGGTACCGTGGGTTCGGCATCGCTGCCGGGGTGATGCTGCTGGTACTCGGGGTGGTGTATCCGTGGACCAATGGCAATGGCGGCGTGACCCGTTTCGCCGAGGACGTTCAAGCGCAAGCAGTGAAAAGCGCGCCATGGAACGCGTGGCAGATGGTGATGGTGGAAGTCGACAACAAGGTACCGATGTACCTGCAAAATCACGGGACGCCGTTCTACTACGTCGCCGAAACCCAGGACTTTCCGCGCCAGGGCGACAGTGCGGCGTTCATGGCCTGGCTGGAAAAAACCAGCGGCCGCACCTTTGATCCCAAGCGCACAATTATTGTCGCGCAGTCCACCAAGGATGACCCGACGCCGCTGGCCTACCTGGGCAACGATCATCAGGTCATCACTACCCAGCCGGACAATGGTGAACGGTTGTTCCACAAGCGTGACGGTGGCAGCGTGGCATTTGTGCCCAGCGCCGCGCCGTAGCACTGGCGGCATGGGGCGGGCATTGCTAGTGTGGCGCGCTTAAGCCACCGTCCGAGCCCGGCCCGCCATGCCCTACTCTTCCCTTTCCCTTGCCGCCCTGAGCCTGATCGTGCTCGCCACGCCGGTAGCGGCAGACACGCCAATGCCAGCCAACATGGTTTACCTGCGCAGCCTCGACCCGAGCATCGCCCAGGACATTCGCTACGCCAGCCCCCACAACTTCACCGGAGCGCCGCTGGACGGCTACAACGCAGCCGAATGCGTGCTGTCTGCCGACGCGGCAAAGGCACTGGTACGGGTCCAGGCCGAGTTGGCCAGGCAGGGTTACGGCTTGAAGGTCTTCGACTGCTATCGTCCCAGCCGTGCCGTCGCGAACATGGGCCGCTTCGCCAGCCTGCCGGGGGATCCGGCCAAGGCCGAGTTCTACCCCCGGGTGAACAAGCAGGATTTCTGGCGCCTGGGCTACGTGGCCAAGGTTTCCAACCACTCCCGGGGGGCGGCAGTGGACGTGACCCTGACCGGCCCCGATGCACTGCCAGCCCAGGCCTGGAACGCCGACACCGCGGCGGTGGATTGCGCCGCCGGTTACGGTCGACGCCTGCCCGATGGCGGCCTGGACATGGGCACCGGTTTTGATTGCTTCGACGAAATGGCCCACACCAACAGCTCCCACATCAGCCAGGCGGCACGCCAGAATCGCCAACGGTTGAGCGCTGCGATGGCCAAGGAAGGCTTTACCGGTTATGCCGGCGAATGGTGGCACTTCACCTATAGCCGAAACCCGGTGCGGGCCGAGCCGATGGACTTCCCTATCGAACCGCTGCGGTAACATCACAACACAGCTTCAGCTTGATAAAGCCCGGGGCAAAAACTAGCGTTTGAGGTTTCCCTCTTTTCAAGGACTGAACGACGTTGAACACGCTCATCAAAACCTGCGCGGCGCTGCTGACGCTGCTTTCAAACGTGGCACTCGCGCAAATCCCCGACGACAGCCGGCAACTGATCGTGGTCACCACCCCGGACTGGAACAGCATCCAGGGCACCGCACAACGCTATGAGCGGCATGGGCAAGGCTTTGAGAAAGTCGGCGAACCCTTTGCCATCGTGGTCGGTAAAAACGGCATGGCGTGGGGCACCGGCCTTACGACGCCCACCCCCGACCAGCAGCCCCTCAAGCATGAAGGCGATGGCAAGGCCCCGGCCGGCATCTTCAAACTCGGCGGTGCCTTCGGCTACGCCCCCACCGCTGACACCCGCTTGCCTTACGCGGCCAGTACCGCCACCCGCGAATGCGTGGATGACAGCCAGTCCAGCCATTACAACACCCTGGTGGACAGCTCGGCGGTGAACAAGGACTGGACCAGCTCCGAGCGGATGCTGCGCAAGGACCATCTGTACCGCCAGGGGATTTTTGTCGAGCACAACACACCGGCTTTGGCCAACGGCGGCTCGTGTATTTTCCTGCATATCTGGCGCAGCGTCAGTTCGGGAACATTGGGCTGCACGGCGATGGACCCGGTGAATATCCAGGCGTTGTTTGCCTGGCTGGACCCGCGAGAAAACCCGCTGCTGGTGCAACTGCCCGCCGCGCAGTACGACCTCTACCGTGAGCGCTGGAAACTGCCGTCCCGCTGAGCTGACAGCAGGCGTTGAAATGCGGCCAATACCTCGCCGGGTTTTTCCAGCATGAGTTGGTGGCCGCATTCGGGCAACAACTGATACTCGGCATTGGGCAAATGCCGGGCGAGTGCTTCGCCGCCGCTGGCCGGGGTCAGGCCGTCGGTGTCGCCGGCCAGCACACTCACGGGCAGGGTCAGGGTGAGCAGTGCATTGGCGTCTGGCCATTGGACGTTTTTCATCAGGGCCTTGAACATGTACAGCGGGTTGCGCTCGGTGAGTTTTTCTTCGTAAGCGACCAGTGCTGGGTCGGCCTTGGCGTTCCATGCGGCCTGGCGGAAACCTTTGGCCAGCAGTGGGCGCAGCCATTCCAGGAGCCATGCGGGTAGACGCATCAGGCCGCCGCTCCGGCTGATGCTGTGGAGTCGGGTGCCCAGCAGCAATACGGCTTCGATGGGGATCGCGGGTTTGGCCAGCAAGGCGCTCAGGGTCAGGCCAGTGCCGAAGGAGTGGGCGACGATGAGGTTGCGGGAACCGCCGTAGCGCTTGAGGATTTCCAGGTAATCGGCGACCAGTTCGGGCCAGGCGTAGGCCTCGGGGTTGCGGGGTTTTGCGCTGGCGCCGTGGCCGAGCAGGTCCCAGGCGACCAGACTGTAGCCTTGGGTTTTCAGGGATTGCCATTGGTGGCGCCACTGGTCCTTGTTGCCGCCGGCGCCGTGGCAGAAGAACACTACCGTGTCGGGTTGGGTGGTGCCCGCGTGATGGGTGATGCTCAGGTGACGGTTGGGGCGGATTTCCAGTTGTTGGCCCTGGATCACTGGCAGTTCGGTGAAAGAGGTCGGCATGGAGGTTTCTCAATAAGTGAAAGGATTGAGTGTGGTGTAGCAACAGCAAAATCAAAGGTGGACACGATCCAAATGTGGGAGCGGGCTTGCTCGCGAAGGTCGTTAACGATAACGCGAACATCCTGATTCAACGCGGCGCTCTCAGTTCTTCGCGAGCAAGCCCGCTCCCACATAAAGCGGCTCTGCTTTTGCTCTAACACTCAGGTCGCCTTTGCCGCTTTTGCAATGTGACTCGCTGTAAGAGCGAAACCATAGGTGGCCGTTAGCTGAATAACGGATATGCCCCCAACCCCAACAACCCAAGTCAGATGGCCTCAGCCATCAACAACTCCCGCGTATACGGATGCCGCGCATCAGCAAACAGCGCCGCCGTCTCCCCCTGCTCCACCACCCTCCCCTGACGCATCACCGCAATCCGGTCACACAACCGCGCAGCCACCCGCAAGTCATGAGTAATAAACACAATGCTCAACCTGAACCGCCGCTGCAGCGACTCCAGCAACTCCAGAATCTGCACCTGGATCAGCGCATCAAGCGCCGACACACACTCATCAGCGATCAACACCTTAGGCTCCACCGCCAACGCCCGGGCGATCCCTATGCGCTGCCGTTGCCCCCCGGAAAACTCATGAGGAAACCGCTCAAACGCCGCTGCCGGCAACCCCACCAACCCCAGCAACTCACGGGCCCGCCGCTCGGCATCCGCCTTGGAAACCCCCTGCACCAAAGGCCCAGTCATAACAATCTGCCCCACCGTCTGCCGCGGATTGAGCGAGGCAAACGGATCCTGGAAAATCATCTGCACATCACTGCGCAACGCTCGCAGCCGCCCTTCAGACAACCCCGCGACCTCCCGCCCCAACCACTCGATCCGCCCGCTGTCAGCACGCAGCAAACGCACCAGGCACCGACCCAGGGTCGACTTGCCCGACCCCGACTCCCCCACAATCCCCAACGTCTCGCCTTCACGCAATTGCAGCTGAACCGCATCCAACGCCTGAGTCGTACGCCGCCCCCACCAACCGCTGCGGCTGCGGAACACCTTGCCCAGCGCTTCGGCCTTCAGCACCACAGGGCCAGCCACCTGCGTACGCGGCACCAGCGGTTGCGCCGACACCGCCGCCAACAACTGCCGGGTGTAATCTTCCCGGGGCACACGCAACACCGCCGGGGCCGTGCCCTGCTCCACCACCCGGCCCTTCTCAAGCACCAGCACCCGGTCGGCAATCGCCTCGACCACGGCAAAGTCGTGGGTGATAAACAACAGTGCCATGCCCTTGTCCTGCTGGATCTTGCGCAGCAGGTCGAGAATCTGCGCCTGGGTGGTCACGTCCAGCGCCGAGGTCGGCTCATCGGCAATCAACAGCGCCGGATCAAACGCCAGGGCCATGGCGATCACCACCCGCTGACGCTGCCCGCCAGACAGTTCAAACGGATACGCCAGTCGCAAGCGCTCAGGGTCGGGCAAGCCGACATAACCGAGCAAATCCACCACCCGCTGACGCCGCACCCGTGCCGCCGCCACGCCATGGGCGCGCAGGGTTTCATCGATCTGTTCGCCCACCCGCACCAGTGGGTTGAGGGCGCTCATGGGCTCCTGGAATACCATGCTGATATCCCGCCCGCGCAGTTGGCGCATGGCCTCTTCGCTGCGGTCGGCCAGGTCTTCGTCGCGAAACACCAGGCGCCCGCTTTCCACCTTCAGCGACTCCGGCAACTGGCGCAGCAAAGCCTTGGCCAGCATTGACTTGCCGGAACCGGATTCACCCACCACACACAAGCATTCGCCACGGTTCAGTTGCAGCGACAGGTCATACAGCGCATGGCTGCGATCCGCACCGGCCGGCAAGGCGATACGCAAATGTTCAACACTCAACAACGTCATAGCGACCTCCCGGGCTCAAAGGCCACACGCAAACCTTCACCGACTCGATTGACCGCCAGCACGCACAGCACAATCGCCAACCCCGGTAGAAAGCTCATCCACCAGGCGTCCCGCAGCAAGCCACGGGAGGCATTGATCATGTAGCCCCAGCTCATGGCTTCCGGGTCGCTCAAGCCGAGAAACGCCAGGGCCGCTTCGGTGAGGATCGCCGTGGCCATGACAAAGGTCATGGTCACCAGCAGCGGCGCCAGGGCGTTGGGCAGGATCTGCTGGGCGATGATCCCCAGCGGCGACTGCCCCAGCACCCGCGCGGCCTGCACGAATTCGCGCTGGCGCAGGGTCAGGAACTCACTGCGCACCAACCGCGCCACCGCCGGCCACGCTACGAGTGCGATGGCCAGCACGATGGAGAACAGGGACGGCTCAAGGATCGCCACCAGGATCACCGCCAGTACCAGTTGCGGAATGATCTGGAAGAACTCGGCAATGCGCATCAGCACACCGTCGAGCCAGCCACCGAAATAGCCGGCGACCGCGCCGACCAGCAGGCCCACCACCAGGGTCGCCAGGCTGGCCAGCGCCCCCACGGCCAGGGACACCCGCGCGCCGTACAGCAGGCCACTGGCGAGGTCGCGACCGAGCAGGTCACTGCCCAGCCAATGGGCCGGGTCGTGGAATGGCGCGAGCATCGGCTGGCTGTTCATCTCCCATGGCGAGCTGCTGGTCAGCCAGGGGGCGGCGATCGCCAACAGCGTCAGCAGCAGCAAAAACAGCGCACCGATCAACGCCGCAGGCTGGCGCACAAAACGTCGGAAAACCAGCATCAGCCTTGCACTCCTGCACCGATACGCGGGTCGAGAAAACGACAGATCACATCGGTCAACACGTTAAAGCCCACCACCAGAATCGAGATCACCAGGAAACCGCCCATCAACACGCCGTAGTCACGCTGGGCCAGCGAGTCGTACATCAAGCGACCAATCCCCGGCCAGGAATACACCACCTCCACCAGCAACGCGCCGCTGGCCAACTGGCCCAGTTGCAAACCGGCAAAGGTCACCACCGGCAACAGCGCATTGCGCAACACATGCACGTACAAAATCCGCCGCGGGTGCAGGCCCTTGGCGTGGGCGGTGCGCACGTATTCCTGGCCAAGGGCGTCGAGCACGGCGGCGCGGGTCAGGTGGATATACAAGGCGAGGAACAGCACGCTCAACGACACGCACGGCAGCAGCAGGTGCTTGAGCCGGTCGAGCAGGGAAAAGTCCTGTGCCACCGTTTCCATGCCAAACGCCGGCAACCAATCGAGGCTGACGGAGAACAACAGGATCAGCAGCATCGCCAGCCAGAATGGCGGCATCGCATACAGCAGCAATGCGCCGTGGGAGATCACGCCATCCAGCCAGTGACGCTTCTGTCGGGCCCGGGCGGCCAACGTCCCCAGGGTGACGCCAAGCACCGACGAGAGCAAAAATGCCGAGCCCATCAGGGCCAGTGTTGCCGGCAAGCGCTCGGCAATCAGCGACCACACCGAGGTCTGGTTGCGGTAGGAATAACCCAGGTCCAGATGGGTGATATTGCCCAGGTAGATCAGCAACTGCGTGAGCAACGGCTTGTCCAGGCCCATGGTCTGGCGCAGGTGTTCGATGAACTGCACATCGTCCACCCCCGCCTCGCCGGCCAACAGCAGCGCCGGGTCACCCGGCGCCAGGCGGATCAGTAAAAAGCCCAGCACCAGCACCGCCACAATCATCAACAGTGCCTTGAGCAGGCGACCGCTGAAATACAGCAACCCGTTCATGGTGCAGGCGCGTCGAGGTAGACGCTTTCGTAGTCTTCGTTAAGGCTGGTGGCGGTTTGCAGCAGGTTCTTCACCTCTTTGTGGAACAGTGTCGGGTAGCGCATTTCGAAGATCGGCGCGATCGGCAGGTCGGTGTTCAGCACGTTTTCCAACTGGCTATAGAGCCTGGTGCGTTCCGGGCCTTCCGGGGTGTTGGCGACCTGGGTCCACAGGGCATCGGCCTCGGGGCTGTTGTAGCCGCTGACGTTGGCAAATGGCGAAGTCTTGAGGATGTAGTCGGAGCGGTACAGGTAGGCGTTGGTCAGGTACGGGTCGCCGATCTGGAAGATGAAGTTGTAGGTCAGGTCGAAGTCCCAGTCGCTGACGCGCTGGAACCAGGTGGCGGCGTCGGACGTCACCACTTGTACCTTGAAGCCCAGCGGCTGCAGGGCTTGCTTGGTGTATTCGGCCAGGCGCTCCCAGGCACCGCCCTTCTCGCCGTTGAGCAGGCGAATCCGCACGGCGCCCACGTCCACGCCGGACTCGGCAATCAGCGCCTTGGCTTTTTTCACGTCATAGGTGTACTGCGGCAATTGCGGGTCGTGGTACGGCGAGGTGGACACGAACTGGCCGGGGGCAACTTTGCCCGAACCGAAGAAGATGTTGTCGACGATGAACTGGCGGTTCAGCGCATACAGGATCGCCTGGCGCACCTTGGGGTTGTTCAGCGGCGGCTTGCGCGTATTGATCTGCAGGAAGGCCAGGCCGGAATACAGCTCCCAGCCTTTTTCCGACGACTGCACGTCCGGTAAGGCGGTCAGGCGCTTGAGGTCGGAATAGTCGGCATCACCGCTGCGCAGCACCTGCACGTCGTTGCGCTCGAACGCCGCAGCGCGGGACGAGCCGTCCGGGATCACGTGGAAGATGATCGCATCCAGGTGTGGCAGGCCCTTTTTCCAGTAGTCGGGGTTCTTTGCCAGCTTGATATAGGCGCCGCGTTTCCACTCCACAAACACAAACGGGCCGGTGCCGACAGGCTTGAGGTTATAGGGGTTGTTACGAAAGTCAGTGTTCTCGTAGAGGTGCTTGGGCACCACAGGCCGCAGCCCGCTGCCCAGGGCCGAGAGCAACGGCGCGAAGGGTTTCTTGAGCTGGAACACCACCTGCAGCGGGCCCTTCGCGGTGATGCTGTCGACGTACTCGGTGAAGACCCCGCCCAGACGCTTGTCCACTTCGGGGTAGAAGGTCTGGAAGCTGAACACCACGTCATCGGCGGTGAACGCGTGGCCATCATGCCAGCGCACGTTGTCCTGCAAATCGAAGGTGTAGGTCAGGCCATCGGGAGAAACGGTCCAGGCCTTGGCCAATACCGGTTTGGGTTTCAGGTCGGTGTCGAAGGTCAGCAGGCCCTGGAGGATCTTGCCGCTGACGTACTGGGTGGACACGTGGCTGACCACGCCGTGCATCAGCGACGGCGGTTCGGGTTGGGCCACCAGGTTCAGCACCCCGCCGTCATGGGGTTGCGCCTGAGCGGTGCCGGCCAGCAGCACGGCGCCAAGTCCCAGGTATGAAAGGACACGGCGAAAAGATAAAGGGCGCATGGAGACTCCTTGACTAAGGTTTTGTCAGGGATTTAGCAAGGGCTGTGCCATGGGGCGACGGGCCGCGTTTGCGGGCATCACAGGCCTTGGCAGTGATGAAAAAACCACAGTGGCCGGGACGAGTGTGGAAAAAGCAACAGCCCGCCCTCTTGAGGAATGGTTGTGCGTAGCAGCTGCCGAGCCTTGGCGAGGCTGCGTCTGCGGTGTGTCAGGTATGCCGCCAACGCAGCCTCGACAAGGCTCGGCAGCTGCTACGGTAAGGTTTGAAGTTTGAGGGACCCATCACTGGCACAAGGTTTGCCCGTCTAACCGCTATCTGAACCCATGAGTTTGAAGCGCATGTCACTGGATTACCTGGGCAACCCCATCGACACCCTCAACCCCGCCACCCGTCAGGGCCTGGATGATTTCGTCGGCGGTTTTCTCGGCTATCAGCCCCGTGCCGAGGGCATCCTCGCGGTCGCCGATGCCGACCCCGACTCAGCATTGGCCAACGGATTTGCCGGCCTGCTGCTGATGTTTATCGAGTCGCCCGAGGGCCCTGTGCTGGCCGAGAAGTACCGTCAGCGGGCGGCGGCGGTGAATTCCCGGCATCCACGGGCGCTCGTGTATCTGCAAGTGCTGCAAGCCTGGATCAACGACGAGCTGGATGAAGTGCTGCGCCTCAGCGAGCATCTGCTGGATCTTTATCCGCGGGACCTGCTTGCGGCCAAGCTCAACCAGTACCTGGAATTCAACCGGGGCAACTGGCCGGCGCTGCTGCGGATCGGTTTGAAAGCCACCGCCGGCGCGCCGGATATCGCCCACAGTCACGGGCTACTGGCGTTTGCGTATGAGCAGTGTCATTTGCTGGAGGAAGCCGAGGCCAGTGCGCTTGAGGCGTTGCGGTTGCAGGCGTCCGAGCCATGGGCCCATCACGCATTGGCCCATGTGATGCTGACCCAGGGGCGTATCGAGGAAGGCATCGGGTTTCTGGAGGGCGTGAAGCAGCACTGGGACGGGCTTAACTCGTTCATGTACACCCATAACTGGTGGCATCTCGCGTTGTTTTATCTGGGGCGCGGGGAGGATCAGCGGGTGCTGGAGATTTATGACCGGCATGTGTGGGGGATCTTGCCGGAGTACTCCCAGGATCAGGTGGGCGCGGTGTCATTGCTGGCGCGGCTGGAGCTGGCCGGGATTGATGTGGGTGGGCGGTGGCAGGCGTTGGCGCCCTACCTGCAGCGTCGGGTTGGGGATGCGGTACAGCCATTTTTGAGTGTGCAGTATTTGTATGGGTTGGCCCGGGCGGGCAAGCCTGAGGCGGATCAGTTGTTGGCGGCTTTGCGCAGGCACAGTGTGGAAGCGCGGCCGGTTTGGCGGGAAGTGACGTTGCCGTTGGCTGAGGGGTTGTTGGCGCATGCCCGGGGGGATGCCCGGCGGGCGTTGGAACAGCTGGGGATAGCGTTGCCGCGGCTGAATGAGATTGGCGGGAGTCATGCGCAGCGGGATTTGTTTGCGCAGGTGGAGCTGGACGCACGGTTGCGGGTTGGGGATTGGCTTGGGGCGCAGCAGACGCTGGAATTGCGCCGGCGGTATGACGGGCTGGATGTGCCGACGAACCGAGCTTTGGTGGTGGTGTATGAGGCTTTGGGGTTGCCTGGGGAGGCGCTGCGGGCGCGGGCGCGGATTGGGGGGATATCCGTTATTTAGGTGATGGCTTGTATTGGTTCCGCTTTTGCCCCAGCACTCGGTACCTCGCTTCGGCCAGCGTGGTTTAACGGGGCGCCTAAGATCAAGATCAAAAGCAGATCAACAGCACAGCGGCCTCCCGG
>NZ_JACAPX010000042.1:24297-24589 GCF_013385435.1 Pseudomonas sp. F9001 | reverse complement strand
AGCGTGGTTTAACGGGGCGCCTAAGATCAAGATCAAAAGCAGATCAAAAGCAGAGCACAGCGGCCTACCGGCCGGCTTGAGTGTTGAAGAGCAAAATCAAAAGCTAAAGCGGGCACGGTCCACTGTAGGAGCTGGCTTGCCGGCGATGGCATCACCTCGGTGTGTCTGATGTACCGAGGAGCCTGCATCGCCGGCAAGCCAGCTCCTACAGAAAAGCGGCTCTGCTTTCGCTCTGGCTTTTGATCTGGCTTTTAACACTCAGGTCGGCTCTCAGGCCGCCGTGCTCTTGCTT
>NZ_JACAPX010000042.1:0-24206 GCF_013385435.1 Pseudomonas sp. F9001 | reverse complement strand
CGGAGTGAGGGAACACCGAGCACTAGCGAGGTGCCGACAGGCGGGGCAGAGCCCTTTGCTTACTTTGGGGCTTTTCCAAAGTGAGTCGCTGTAAGAGCGAAACCATAAGTAGCCGTTACCTAAAAAACGGATATACACACAACAGCCACGTAAAGATTCCGTATAGATTCAACCCCAGCCGTAACGTTTAAGTCGTCTCTATTGAGCAACTAATCCCCCCTCCACTACTGTGACCTCCACCCCAATAACCCCCGCAGGAAGTCATCGTGGAAAGTTCAACGTTAGGCATGATCGTCCTCTCAATGATCGCCCTGTTCGGCGCCGCCGCGTTTTGCTTCGAACAACTCGCCACCCGCGAATCAAAGAAAAAGAAAGCCAAATAAGCTGATCATCAAAAGCAGCAAAACCCCAGTGCTTCAAGGGATACCCCGCCCCCGGGTTATCCCTTTTTTCCGTTCGCCCACCCCACCGCCCTCTATACACCGTCTTAATGCCCAAACCCGCAATCAGTGCCCGAACTTGATACCCAACCTCTTAACCTCCCCGCGTCCGCAATCGCGGCTTATTAATCAGGGGAGTTCCACCGTGCTCACACTCAAGTTCATCTATATCGCCAGCGGCCTATGCGCCGTCGGGCTGTTCGCTTATCTGGGCTACGCCCTCATTCGCGCCGAAAAGTTCTAGGGAGCCCCACCATGTACGACATGATTTTTGTAGGCCTCTCCCTGGTGTTTTTCGCCGCGACAACCATGGCCATTGTCGCCATGGGCAAGATTTGAACGGAGCCTCGACATGCTAAGCACTTTGCTGGAATTTGCGCTGGTCCTGGTGTTGATGACCGGGCTCGCCGTGCTGATGGGCAAGTGGCTGACCCGGGTGTTTACCGGAACCCGCCACGCCCTGCCGGAACGTTATACCTATCGCCTGCTGGGCATCGACCCGCTGGAAACCATGAGCTGGGCCCGCTACGGTTCGGCCCTGTTGCTGTCGAACGCCGCGATGATGCTGCTCGGCTATCTCATCCTGCGGTTACAGGCCGTCATGCCGATCAACCCACTCGGGCTGGCCGCGCAAACCCCGGACCTGGCGTTCAATACCGCCGCTTCCTTTATCACCAACACCAACTGGCAGGCGTACTCGGGCGAAACCAGCCTGTCGAACTTCAGCCAGATGGCAGTAATCACCTTCCTGATGTTCGTCGGCGCCACCTCGGGCGTGGTCGCCGCAGCCGGTTTTATCCGTGGACTGAGTCGCTCAAGCTCGGCGGATATCGGCAACTTCTGGGTCGACTTCACCCGCACCCTGTACCGCGTGATGCTGCCGCTGTGCGTGGGCATGGCTCTGGTGTATGTGTGGCAAGGCATGCCGCAGACCTTTTCCTCCCAAGCCCTGGCCACCACCCTGGAAGGCGCGCAGCAACAACTGATTGTCGGCGCCGTGGCGAGCTTTGAATCGATCAAGCATATCGGCACCAACGGCGGCGGCTTCTTCAGCATGAACGCCGCGCACCCGTTCGAAAACCCGACGCCGCTGACCAACGCCCTGCACATCCTCAGCATGTTGCTGATCCCGTCGGCGCTGACCTACACCTTCGGCAGCATGCTGCTGCAACGCCGTCAGGGCTGGGTGTTTTTCGGCACCTTCCTGGTGATGTTCTTAGGCTTTCTCGCTCTGGTGTATGGCGCCGAGCAAAACGGCAACCCGCTGCTGACCCAGGCCGGTGCCAACCAGACGCTGTCCATCGAGCAAAGCGGCGGCAATATGGAAGGCAAGGAACTGCGCTTCGGCATTGCCGACAGCAGCCTGTTTATCGCCACCACCACCGCGGCCACTACCGGCTCGGTCAACGCGATGCATGACTCATTGACCCCCATGGGCGGCTTCGTGCCCCTGGCGCAGATGATGCTCAACTGCGTGTTCGGCGGCGACGGCGTGGGCTTTATCAACCTGATCCAGTACGCGCTGCTGACGGTGTTCCTGGTGGGCATGATGATTGGCCGCAGCCCGGAATTCCTCGGCAAGAAGATCGAGGCTCGGGAGATGAAACTGGTGATGCTCTCGGTGCTCGCGCACCCCATCAGCATCCTCGGGTTCACCGCCCTCGCCGCGCTGTGGCCCGACACCATGGCCAGCCTGAATAACCTCGGCCCCCACGGTTTCAGCGAGGTGCTCTACGCCTACACCTCGGGCACCGCCAACAACGGTTCGGCGTTCGCCGGGCTGAACGCCAACACGCCGTTCTTCAACACCACCATTGGCCTGGCGATGCTGGTCGGGCGCTTCTTCACCATGCTGCCGATGCTCGCCGTGGCCGGTTCCCTGGCGATGAAAAAGACCGTGCCTGCCGGCGCCGGCACCATCCCCACCGCAACCCCGCTGTTCATGGTGCTGGTGGTGTTTGTGGTGCTGGTGGTGGGCGGCCTGACTTTCCTGCCGGCGCTCGCGCTCGGTCCGCTGGTGGAGCAACTGCAGTTGCTGTCCGGCCAGACGTACAACTAAGGACACGTTGATGACGACTCAATCGATATTCAAAGGGCTGTTGCGCCCGGTGCTGGTTTCGGCAGTGTTTTTCATGGCGCTGACCGGCCTCGCCTACCCGGTCTTCACCACCTTTGCCGCGCAGTTGCTGTTCCCGTTCCAGGCCCAGGGCTCGCTGATTGAACGCGACGGTTTGGTGATCGGCTCGGCGTTGATCGGCCAGGACTTCACCAAGCCCGGCTACTTCCACGGCCGCCCGAGCATGACCCTCGGTACCGACCCGCAAGACCCGAGCAAAAGTGTCTCCCAGCCGTACAACGCCGGTTCCAGCGGCGCCAGCAACCTGGGCCCTACCAGCCAGAAACTGGTGGACCAGGTCGCGGCCCGGGTCAAAGCCTACCGCCAGGACAACGGCCTCGCCGCCGAGGCCCAGGTACCGGTGGATGCGGTCACCGCTTCCGCCTCCGGCCTGGACCCGCATATCTCCGTGGCCAACGCACGCATCCAGCTGGCCCGGGTCGCCCGCCTGCGACAGATCCCCGAAGCCGAACTGCTGCAACTGGTGAACGAAAACACCGCGGAACGCACCCTGGGTTTGCTCGGCGAACCACGGGTCAATGTGCTGCAACTCAACCTCGCGCTGGACGCCCGCCTGCCTCTGCGCCAGCCCCCCATTGCGGCCAGTGAGTAAGAGATTCCCCCATGATCAAGAATGCTCGTTTACCTCTGTTTGATCGCGCCATCGTGCTCACCGCCTGCGGGGATGCGTTCAAGAAACTGCTGCCCCAGGCGCAGTGGAAAAACCCGGTGATGTTCGTCGTGTACCTGGGCAGCATCCTCACCACGCTGCTGTGGTTCCAGTCCGTGGGTGGCCAGGGTGAAGCGCCCAGCGGCTTTATCCTCAGCATCTGTTTGTGGCTGTGGTTTACCGTGCTGTTCGCCAACTTTGCCGAGGCCCTGGCCGAAGGCCGCAGCCGTGCCCAGGCCGCCAGCCTGCGCGGGATGAAGCGCCAGACCCTGGCCAAGTTGCTGCAACAACCCAAACACGGCGCCGCGTGGCTGCCGACCGAAGCCACGCTGTTGCGCAAAGACCAGGTGGTGTTGATCGAAGCCGGCGACCTGGTGCCGCTGGACGGCGTGGTGATCGAAGGGGTGGCCTCGGTGGACGAAAGCGCAATCACTGGCGAATCGGCACCGGTGATTCGCGAGGCCGGCGGCGACTTTTCCTCGGTCACCGGCGGCACGCGGGTGCTGTCGGACTGGCTGGTGGTGCGCATCAGCGTCAACCCGGGCGAGTCGTTCCTCGACCGCATGATCTCGATGGTCGAATCCGCCAAGCGCCAGAAGACCCCCAACGAAGTCGCCCTGACGATTTTGCTGGTAGGCCTGACCCTGTTGTTCCTGCTGGTGATCGCCACGCTGAGCCCGTACTCGATCTTCGCCGTGGCCATGAGTGGCAGTGGCAACGTGATCAGCGCCACGGTGCTGGTGGCGTTGCTGGTGTGCCTGATTCCCACCACCATCGGCGGCCTGCTCTCGGCCATCGGCGTGGCGGGCATGAGCCGCATGATGTCGGCCAATGTGATCGCCACTTCCGGCCGCGCGGTTGAGGCGGCGGGTGACATCGACGTGTTGCTGTTGGACAAGACCGGCACCATCACGTTGGGCAATCGCCAGGCCAGCAGTTTCCTGCCGGCACCGGGAGTCAAGGAAGCTGAACTGGCCGACGCGGCGCAACTGGCGTCCCTGGCCGACGAAACCCCGGAAGGCCGCAGCATCGTGGTGCTGGCCAAGCAGAAGTTCGACATCCGCGCGCGGGACATCAACGCCCTCGGCGCAAGCTTTGTGCACTTCACTGCACAGACCCGCATGAGCGGCGTCGACCTGCCCGAAGGCCGCGGTATTCGCAAGGGTGCAGCAGATGCGATCCGCAGTCATATCGAAGCACTCGGCGGGAGCTTTCCGGCTGCATTGCAGGCCAAGGTCGACGAAGTATCGCGACGCGGCAGCACCCCGCTGGTGGTCTCGGACGGGGCGAAAGCACTCGGCGTGGTAGAGCTCAAGGACGTGGTCAAGGGCGGCATCAAGGAGCGCTTCGCCGAACTGCGGCGCATGGGCATCAAGACCGTGATGATCACTGGCGACAACCGCCTGACCGCCGCCGCGATTGCGGTGGAAGCCGGCGTGGATGACTTCCTCGCCGAGGCGCGCCCGGAAGACAAGCTGCAACTGATCCGCGACTACCAGGCCCAGGGCAAGCTTGTGGCCATGACCGGCGACGGCACCAACGACGCCCCGGCACTGGCTCAGGCCGACGTGGCGGTGGCGATGAACAGCGGCACCCAGGCAGCGAAAGAGGCCGGCAACATGGTCGACCTCGACAGCAACCCGACCAAGCTGATCGAAGTCGTCGAGGTGGGCAAGCAGATGCTGATGACCCGTGGCGCACTGACCACCTTCAGCGTGGCGAATGACGTGGCGAAATATTTCGCGATCATCCCGGCGGCGTTTGTCGCGACCTATCCGCAACTCGGTGCGTTGAACGTGATGCACCTGAGCAGTCCCAACTCGGCGATCCTCAGTGCGGTGATTTTCAACGCGTTGATCATCGTGGCGCTGATTCCGTTGGCCCTGCGCGGCGTGACGTACCGGGCGATTGGCGCGGCGGCATTGCTCAATCGCAACCTGCTGATCTATGGCCTGGGCGGGGTGCTGGTGCCGTTTGCCGGGATCAAGCTGATTGACCTGGTGCTGACCGGGCTGGGTCTCGTGTAGCACCGCAAACCCAATGTGGGAGCGGGCTTGCTCGCGAATACGGAGTGTCAGCCAACTCGACTGTCACTGACACACCGCTTTCGCGAGCAAGCCCGCTCCCACCATTGAACCGCATTGACCAGGAATGACATGCCCGCATTAAACGAAGAACGCCCCGACCCCGACGCCCTTCTCGCCCGGGTCCAGCAGGAAGAACAGGCCGCCTTGCGCGGCAAACTGCGTATCTACTTCGGCTCCAACGCCGGGGTGGGCAAGACCTGCGCCATGCTTGACGCGGCGCAACGGGAAGTCAGCCTGGGCCGCGACGTACTCGCCGGTGTGGTGGAAACCCACGGCCGCCAGGAAACCGCCAACCTGCTCAACGGCCTCGAACAACTGCCCCGCGCCCAACGCCTGCATCACGATTTCACCCTCACCGAATTCGACCTCGACGCCGCCCTGCAACGCAATCCCGCCGTGCTGCTGGTGGATGAACTGGCCCACAGCAACGTACCCGGCTCGCGCCACCCGAAACGCTGGCAAGACGTGGAAGAACTGCTCAGCGCCGGCATCGATGTGTGGACCACCCTCAACGTCCAGCACCTGGAAAGCCTTAACGATCTGGTGAGCGGGATCATCGGTATTCGCGTGCGGGAAACCGTACCGGACCACGTGTTCGACAATGCCCACGAAGTGGTCGTCGTGGACCTGCCGCCGGATGATCTGCTGCAACGCTTGAAGGACGGCAAGGTGTACCTGGGCCCTCAGGCCGAACGTGCGTCGCGGCACTTTTTCCGCAAGGGCAACCTGCTCGCCCTGCGGGAACTGGCCCTGCGCCGCACGGCCGACCGGGTCGACACGCAGATGCGCGTGTACCGTCGCGAACAGTCGATCAAGACCCTGTGGCCCGCCCGCGAGCGATTGCTGGTAGGCGTGGCCGGTGACGCCGGTGATGAACGCCTGGTGCGAGAAGCCGCGCGCCTGGCGCAAAAGCTCGAGGCGGACTGGATCGTGGTGCACGTCGCCGCAGCCCAGGGCCGCGGCGCCAAGCGTTATCTCACGGCGATGAAAACCCTGGCGCTGGCCAGCGAATTCGGCGCCGACACCGCGACATTGCCGGGCATGGACGTCGCCGAAGCACTGGCCGCCTGTGCCCGGGAACACAACGCCAATCGCCTGGTGCTCGGCCATCACCCGCGCCGGGCATGGCGGTTCTGGCATCAGTCGGTGAGCGACCGGATCAGCCGGCACCATCCGCAGATCGACCAGATCGTGATCGCCCATGGCATGTTGCCAGGCACTGTTCCTGCCATTGAAAAACCTACGCCAGCGCCCGGCAGAACCCTGGCCTACCTCTGGTCCACACTCGCCTGTTTCACCGCCAGCGCCATCGCCGCGCTGCTGCTGCAGGTGTTCGACCTGGCCAACGTGGTGATGCTGTTCCTGCTCACGGTGGTGCTGGTGGCCCTGCGGTTTGGACGCGGCCCCGGCGTGTGGGCAGCGATGCTCGCAGTGCTGTGTTTCGACTTCTTTTTCGTCCAGCCGCGCTACTCGTTTACCGTCAACGACACCCAGTATTTCTTCACCTTCGCGCTGATGCTCGGCATCGCCCTGATCACCGGGCAACTCACCGCCCGCCTGCGCCACGAAGCGCGCACCGCCGCCGCTCGAGAACGCCGCGCCACGTCCCTGGCGCGTCTGGCCCGGGACCTGTCGGCCGCGTTGACCGTGGAGCAGATCAGCGAAGTGGCGCTGCGCACCTTCAGCGGCGTGTTCGAGGCGCGGGTCGGCCTGGCCTTGCCGGACGCCGCCGACGGCGTGCACAGCGTGGGCGCAGGTGGGCTGCCGATCGACGACAGCATCGCCCAATGGACCTACGACCACGGCCAGTCCGCCGGCCAGGGCACCGACACCTTGTCCGCCGCCAAGGGTTGCTATCTGCCGCTCAAGGCGCCGATGCGCGTGCGCGGTGTGCTGGTGCTGGAACTGACGCAAAGCGAACGCCTCAACGAGCCCGAAGAGCGCCGCCTGCTGGAAGCCTGCATGAGCCAATTGGCGATTGCCCTGGAGCGCGTGCACTTCGTCGAAGTGGCGCAAAGCACGATGGTGCAGATGGAAGGCGAGAAAATGCGCAACACCTTGCTCGCGGCGATTTCCCACGACCTGCGCACCCCCCTGACCACACTGATCGGCGCCGCCGACACCGCCCTGCCCCATGCGCCGCCGGGGCCGCTGACCGCGTTGCTGCACGGTATTCATGAGCAGGCGACTTCGATGCAACGCTTGATCGAAAACTTGCTGGACATGGCCCGCATGCAGGAGCGCGGTGTGCGACTCAACCGGCAATGGCATCTGCTGGAAGAAATTGTCGGCAGCGCCCTGCGCCAATTACGCGAACCACTGGCCCGGCATGTGCTGCACACCACCCTCGACCCGCAGTTGCCGCTGGTGGAAGTCGACGCGCTGCTGATCGAACGGGTGCTGGTCAACCTGCTGGACAACGCCGCCAAATACACCCCGCCTGGCACGGTCATCACCGTCACCGCCCGTTCCGTTTCCGACAGCATCCTGCTGGAAGTCAGCGACACCGGCCCGGGCAGCGCGCCGGCCAATCTGTTCGAACCGTTTGCCCGTGGCCAGCAGGAATCCTCGGTCGCCGGAATCGGCCTGGGCCTGGCCCTGGCCAAGCGCATCGTCGAAGCCCACGGCGGGCGCATCGAAGCCAGACCCGGCAGCGAGCGCGGCATGCATTTCGTCATCACTTTACCGGCGGGTACTCCGCCCCCAATGGACGCCCTATGAGCACTGCACGCATTCTGATTGTTGAAGACGAGGCCAACATCCGCCGTTTTGTCGGCATCGCCCTGCAGGATGAGGGCTTCCAGGTGTTCGAGGCCGACAGCGTCAAACGCGCGTTGATCCACGCTTCCAGCCGTCAGCCGGACCTGGTGATCGTCGACCTCGGCCTGCCGGACGGCGACGGCAAACAGCTGATCAGCGAGCTGCGGGGATGGCTGGCGGTGCCGATCCTGGTGTTGTCGGCACGGGATCGCGAAGAGGAAAAAGTCGCCGCCCTGGACGCCGGCGCCGATGACTACCTGACCAAACCCTTCGGCGTACCCGAGTTGCTCGCGCGCATCCGTGCGCAACTGCGCCGTCATGGGCAGACCGGCACCGTGGCGGCCACCAGCAAGGTGGCGTTTGGTGATATCGAGGTGGACCTGGCGACCCATGAAGTGTGGCGCCAAGGCCTGCCGGTGCACCTGACGCCCATCGAATACCGCCTGCTGTGCGCGATGATTCGCGGGCAGAGCCGGGTGCTCACCCACCGGCAATTATTGCTCGAGGTGTGGGGCCTGGACTACGTGGACCGCGCCCACTACCTGCGGGTGCACATGGCGCACCTGCGGCAGAAGCTGGAGGCGGACCCGGCCCAGCCGCAGTACTTCATCACCGAGTTGCAGGTGGGCTACCGGTTGGTAGGCTTGTGAACAGGTGCGCGGCGGCGAAGTCGACAAACACGCGGATCTTCGGCGAGAGATGCCGGCTGGATGGCCACAGCGCCCAGAACTGGCCCTGGTCATCGGAATGGCCGTCGAGCACGGTTTCCAGCTGGCCTTGGGCGAGTGCTTCGCGGGCCAGGAAGTCTGGCACGTAGGCAATCCCATGGCCGTCCATCGCGGCCCGGAGCATGGCCTCCATGTTGTTCAGGGTCAGCGCGGTGGGCAGGCGCAATTGGGTGATGGCCGGGTTGGCGGACAAGGTCCAGTCCATGATTTTGCCGGTGGTGGCGAAGCGGTAACGCAAGCACGGGTGATGCTCCAAATCGCTCAGGGACTCTGGCCGGCCGTTGGCCCGCAGGTACTCGGGTGATGCGCACAGCACAAACCTGAACGGTCCCAGTTTGCGGGCCATCAGGGTCGAGTCCGCCAGACCGCCGCTGCGGATGACCACGTCGAAGCCCTCCTCGATCACATCCACCAGATGGTCGTTGAAATCCAGCTCCAGTTCGATCTCGGGGTAGGCTTTGCGGAACGCCCTCATGTGCGGAAAGAGAAAGCGATAACCGATGGTGGGCAGGCTGACCCGCAGTTTGCCCCGGGGTGCCTGCATCGCATGGGAAAGCATGGCGCGGGCGTCTTGCAGGTCGTCGAGAATCTTCCGACTGCGCTCGTAGAACAATTGGCCTTCGGCGGTGAGGCTGACCTTGCGCGTACTGCGGTGCAACAGCCGCACATTCAGTGACGCCTCAAGCTTGGCGACATTCTTGCCCACCGCCGAAGCGGAAATCCCCATCGCCCGGGCCGCGCCGGTGAAGCTCAGGGCTTCCGCGGTTTTCACGAAGGCGATCACGCCGCTCAGGTTATCGGTCACGTCATTGCGTCCATCAAGTCCGTTATGAAAGGAATGTAAGCCCGTTTATCCGTGATTGCATCCTGATTAGAGTCTTTTAATCTTCTGACTCACGGGAATGCCCCTATGACCACTACAACCGAATCTGCGCCCGCCCATGGCCGATATTCCATCCTGGCGGCCATTTGCCTGGCCGCCCTGGTATTGCCCATGAGCTTTACCGGCGGCGCCGTCGCCACGCCCTTTATCGGCCAGGCATTTGCCGCCCAGCCCAGCCAACTGGCGTGGATCACCAACGCGTTCATGCTGAGTTTCGGCAGCCTGTTGATGGCCGCCGGCACCCTCGCCGACCTCTATGGGAGAAAGCGTCTTTTCTTGTGGGGCATGGCGCTGTTTACCGTGGTCTCCTTGCTGCTGGCAGTGGCACCGGGGATTTTCTGGCTGGATGTGTTGCGTGGTGTGCAGGGCGTCGCGGCGGCTGCGGCATTGGCCAGTGGCTGTGCGGCGCTGGCCCAGGAGTTCGACGGGCACGCCCGTACCCGCGCCTTCAGCTTGCTGGGCACCACATTCGGTGCAGGCCTGGCGTTTGGGCCATTGCTGTCGGGGTTGCTGATCGAGCACTGGGGCTGGCGCTCGATTTTTCTCGGCACTGCATTATTGGCCGGTATTTCGCTGCTGTTTGCCGCGCCCAAAATGCGTGAAAGCCGCGACCCGCAAGCGTTGCGGCTGGACACCGCTGGTGTACTGACGTTTTCCGCGATGCTGGTGGCCCTGACCACGGCGGTGATCCTCGCGCCGGAGCACGGCTGGACGTCGCCGCTGGTTGATGCCCTGCTGATCGCGGCGGCGGTGTTTTTGCTGGTGTTTATCCTCGTCGAAAACCGCTCCAGCCAACCGATGCTGGAGCTGCGGCTGTTTCGCTTCCCGCGTTTTATTGGCGTGCAGCTCCTGCCGATCGGTACCTGTTACTGCTACATCGTGCTGATCGTGTTGCTGCCCCTGCGGTTTATCGGTGTGGAAGGCGCCAGCGCGCTGGACGCGGGTTTGATGATGCTCGCGTTATCGGCACCGATGCTGGTGGTGCCGATGATCGCCGCATCGCTGACCCGCTGGCTCTCAGCAGGACTGTTGTGTGCCATTGGCTTGCTGATCGCGGCGGTGGGCCTGTGGGGATTAAGCCTGGCCAACCAGCCTGCGCAGACCATCGCCGCAATGCTGGTCATCGGGATCGGCACCGGGCTGCCGTGGGGTTTGATGGATGGTTTGGCGATCAGCGTGGTGCCCAAGGAGCGCGCGGGAATGGCGGCGGGGATTTTCAACACGACCCGCGTGGCCAGTGAAGGCGTGGCGCTGGCGATCACGATGGCGGTATTGGGCGCATTGGTGGCACATCACCTGAAGGGTCGCGCAGGGGCCGACGTGTCAGTGATTGCCCAAGGCCTGGTCATGGGCAACGTGCAACTGGCCTCGGCCGCCCTTCCGCTGGAAGCACTGCGCAGCGCCTACATCGCGGGGTTCAACACCTTGCTGCAACTGCTCGCGGGATTCACCGTGCTGACGGCGTTGGTGGTCCTGGCCTTCATGGGGCGAAATAGCATTGCACCCGTGCAAACCGAACCGGGCATTCAATCGTTGAGCTGAATCCCAGGCACAAAAAAGCCCGCTCAATGAGCGGGCTTCCTGTGGTACCTGGCGTTCAGCGTTCCAGGTGACCGAATATGGCGCAGCGGACGGGACTCGAACCCGCGACCCCCGGCGTGACAGGCCGGTATTCTAACCGACTGAACTACCGCTGCGCGTAACACATAAAGCGAATGGTGGGTGATGACGGGATCGAACCGCCGACATTCTGCTTGTAAGGCAGACGCTCTCCCAGCTGAGCTAATCACCCTTCACTTTCGGTGTGGGGCGCATTCTATAGCATTTTTCCGTAATGTCATGATTTAAATGCAATTTATTTAAAATATTTTGTCTTCGACCCCGCGCACCCCGCAAAACCGGCGCTTTGGGTGCAAACGCGAGTCTATTGCGTTTGCCCAAGCCTTGGCCCCACAATTAACAATTATTCTCAATAACACCTGGGCCGGGCCTTATGTCTGTGGGTGAACCGCCGTTCCAACGGGAGATTACCGAGCTGTACAGCGAGCATCACGGCTGGCTGTTCACTTGGTTGCGCCGAAAACTGGGCTGTACCCATAACGCCGCCGACGTCGCGCAGGACACCTTCGCGCGGATTCTGCACGCCCGCGAGTCGGTGACCGCCATCCGCGAACCCCGCGCCTATTTAAGTACCACCGCCAGGCGGCTGATCATCGACCAGGCCCGGCGCAAGCAGATTGAGCACGCCTACCTTCAGGAATTGATGCTGACGGTGGAAACCCTGGAAGGTTTCCAGTCGCCCGAACAGATCCACACCACCCTGGAAGCCCTCGAGCACATCGCCTTCATGCTGGAAGGCATGCACGACAATATGCGCCAGGCGTTTGTGCTGTATTACCTCGAAGACCTGACCCAGCAGCAAATCGCCCGACAACTGAAGCTGTCGGAACGTACGGTACGCAAATACCTGATCCAGGCCCTGCTGCATTGCAGCCACAGCGTGGACATCTGAGCCGCGCATGCCCGACTCTCGCCAACAGATCGATGAACAAGCCGCCGAATGGATGATTCGCCTGCACGAAGGTGAATTGACCGAGGCCCAGCGCCAGGCGTTCGAGCGCTGGAAGCAGCAAGGCCCGCAACACGCCGCATCAGCAGCGCGCATGGAAGATGTGATTGCGCGGATGCAGGCCCTGCGCGGGCAAAAGGCACCGGCCCGGGCGGCCTTGAGTGCGGCCTTTCCCCGGCATGGGAAGGCGCGCAAAAACTACGTCCGCGCGTTGGTACTGGCCTGCAGCCTGGGCCTTCCCGCCATGGCGCTGCTCTACAGTCCTTATCCACAACAATGGATGGCCGATGTGCACAACGGCCCCGGCGAATGGAAAACCCTGCGGCTGGCGGACGGCTCGACGCTGACCCTGAACGGCATCAGTGCGGCGAATCTGCATTTCGACAGCCGGCAGCGCCGCATCGAATTGCTGCAAGGCGAGATCCTGGTGGAAGTGGCCCACGATGGCGAACGGCCATTTGTGGTGCAGACCGCCCAAGGCACCCTGCGCGCCCTGGGTACGCGATTTGTGGTCAGGCGCGAGGATGACGTTACGGTGCTGAGCATGCTCGAATCCCGCGTGGCGGCAAAAAGCGCGAACGGGCAGCAGACACTGGAAGTTGATGCGGGCTCGCAGGCGCGACTCAGCAAAGATGCCGTGCGCCTCTCCGGCAGCATCGATACGGCGAGCATCAATGGGTCCTGGCGCCGCCATCAACTGGTGGTGGATAACCGACCGTTGCCGGAAGTGCTGGATGAGATCGCCCGTCACCGTTCGGGCCGCTTGCAGTTTGATCGCGCCGCACTGGCCAGTCTCAAGGTCTCGGCCGTACTTCCCCTGGATGACACCGACCGCACCTTGCAGATGCTGGCTCAAACCCTGCCGATCACGCTGAAAACCTTTACCCCATGGCTGATAATTGTCAGCCCGGATACCGAGAGCAAAAAATAATTATTCGCATTGCTTCCGCTTTTTTTCGGGTTGCCCGTCAAGGAAGGTATACCGATGACTAAAGGACTGCCCTCACCATGCCCTTCCCTTCCAAGCCTCGCAGACGCCTGCTGAGCAGCGCGCCGCTGACCCTCACACTGCTCGCGACGACGCTGCTCAATACCCATCTGGCCCAGGCCGACACGGTAGCCGTTGCGGCCCAAGCCTACGACATACCTGCCGGGCCGCTGGGCGCCACACTCAACCAGTTCGCCCAGCAAGCGGGCGTGGCTATCGTGTTCCAGTCCCAGAACCTGCAGGGGCTCGCGGGCCCGGGACTCAAAGGCACTTATAGCGTGGAGGTTGGGTTTGAAAAGCTGCTGCGTGGCAGTGGTTATCGGGCAGTCAAAGGTGATCAGGTCTACGCACTGGAAGCCAACCCTACCCCCACCGGCGCCGTGGAGCTGGGGGCGACGCAGATCAGCGCCAACCAACTCGGCACCATTACCGAAGGCTCCGGCTCTTACACCCCCGGCACCATCGCCACCGCTACCCGCCTGGTGCTGACGCCACGGGAAACTCCGCAATCGATCTCGGTGGTCACCCGCCAGGCCATGGATGACTTTGGCCTCAACTCCATCGACGACGTGATGCGCCATACCCCGGGCATCACCGTGGCAACGTATGACAGCGACCGTACCAGCTATTACTCCCGCGGCTTCGCGATTCGCAACTTCCAGTACGACGGTATTCCTATCCTGCAAGACCCGCAGTATTCGTCCGGCCATACCCTCACCGACATGGTGATCTATGACCGGGTAGAAATCCTCAAGGGCGCCACTGGCCTGCTCACTGGCGCCGGTGGCCCTGGTGGCACCATCAACATGATCCGCAAGAAACCTACCCAGGAATTCAAGGGCCATATCGACCTTGGCGCCGGTTCCTGGGACAACTACCGATCGGAAGTTGACGTCAGCGGTCCCTTGACCGAAACCGGGAACATCCGCGGCCGAGCCGTGGCGGCCCATCAAGACAAACAGTCCTTCATGGACCATTACCAACGCAAAACCAGCGTCTACTACGGCATCCTGGAGGCGGACCTGTCGCCGGATACCCTGCTGACCGTGGGCGCGGACTATCAGGATAATGACCCCAAAGGCTCAAGCTGGACCGGCAGTGCCTCGCTGTATGACGAATCCGGCAATCGCATTGGCTCCAAGCGCTCATTCAACAACGGGCCACGGTGGAGCAGTTGGCAGCAGTACACGCGCACCGCCTTTGCCACCCTTGAACACAGCTTCGAAAATGGCTGGGTCGCCAAAGGTCAGTACAACCATCAAATCAACGGTTACAACGCCCCCCTGGGTTTCGTGAGCCCAGGTTTGCCCTCAGTGCTGGCGCGCAAATACACAGGTGAAACCGTCAGCGACAGCGCCGACCTTTACACCTCTGGCCCCTTCGACCTGTTTGGCCGAGAACACCAGTTGGTGGTCGGCACCTCGGTTTCCCGCTCCCACTGGAAAGGCAAGGACTACACCAACGCCAGCCTGCCCAACAATAACTTCGACTATTACAACTGGAACGGCGACATCCCGAAGCCGGACTGGGGCGAAGTCACCAACAAAAACGATGAAATCACCCGCCAGACCGGCAGCTACATGACCGCTCGCTTCAGCCTCACGGACGATCTTTCGCTGCTGCTGGGCACGCGCGTTGCAGACTTCCAGGTCACCGGCACCAGCGATACGAAAAAAAGCGGCAAGGTCTTGCCCTATGCGGGCCTGGTATACGACCTGAACGACAACGTGTCGGCCTACGCCAGTTACACGGAAATTTTCCTGCCGCAGTCGTTCAACCGTGATCGCAACAACAAATTGCTGGAGCCGGATGAAGGCAAGAACTACGAAGTGGGGCTCAAAGGTGAATTCTTCGAAGGGCGCCTGAATTCCAGCATCGCCTACTTCGAGGTTCACGAAAAAAACCGCCCCGAGGAAGATACGGAGTACAACGCCAATCCAACCAACCCCGCTCGCGACTACGCCTATAAGCCGATCACTTCGAAAACCAAGGGTTATGAGGCGGAAATCTCTGGCGAGCTGACACCCGGCTGGCAGTTGCAGGCAGGCTACACCCACAAGATTGCCCGTGATGAAAGCGGCAAGAAGGTATCGACCTGGGAGCCGGAAGATCAGGTCAATGTCTATACCAGCTACAAGCTGACCGGCAGCCTCGACAAACTCACCCTCGGCGGCGGCGCGCGTTGGCAGGGTCAAGGCTGGCAGGTACTGAGCAACTGGGCCAAGGGCGGCGCTCAAGAAAAATTTGCCCAGGATCCCTACTGGCTGGTGGACCTGATGGCCCGCTATCAGATCACCGACAGCGTGTCGGCGACCGTCAACGTCAACAACGTGTTCGACAAGTCGTATTACACCAACATCGGCTTCTACAACTCGTCGTACTATGGCGACCCTCGCAACGTAATGGTCAGTACCCGCTGGGATTTCTAAACCCAATCAAAAACGCCCCCGATCACTGCACATGATCGGGGGCGTTTTTTAGACCGGCGATTTAAGCAAACCCCAGACGGCAAAAAGCCCGCTCAATGAGCGGGCTTCCTGTGGTACCTGGCGTTCAGCGTTCCAGGTGACCGAATATGGCGCAGCGGACGGGACTCGAACCCGCGACCCCCGGCGTGACAGGCCGGTATTCTAACCGACTGAACTACCGCTGCGCGTAACACATAAAGCGAATGGTGGGTGATGACGGGATCGAACCGCCGACATTCTGCTTGTAAGGCAGACGCTCTCCCAGCTGAGCTAATCACCCTTCACTTTCGGTGTGGCGCGCATTCTACGGAGCGACCCATAGTCTGGCAAGCACTTTCTTAAATAATTTTTTTCAGGCCTTCCAATGGCTTAGCGAGGGTTGGCCTATGACGCCATGAGGAGAATAATGCCCCCCTTTGTATATAAGGAGAGACTCACCCCATGTGGTTCAAAAACCTGCTTATCTATCGCCTGACCCAAGATCTGCCTGTTGATGCCGAGGCGTTGGAAACTGCACTGGCCACCAAACTGGCGCGCCCTTGTGCAAGCCAGGAGTTGACCACTTACGGTTTCGTCGCCCCTTTCGGTAAAGGCGAAGACGCGCCACTGGTGCACGTCAGCGGTGATTTCCTGCTGATCGCTGCGCGCAAGGAAGAACGTATCCTGCCGGGTAGCGTGGTGCGTGATGCGGTGAAGGAAAAGGTCGAAGAGATCGAAGCCGAGCAAATGCGCAAGGTCTACAAAAAGGAACGCGACCAGATCAAGGATGAAATCATCCAGGCCTTCCTGCCGCGCGCGTTCATCCGTCGCTCGTCGACCTTCGCCGCCATCGCGCCGAAACAAGGCCTGATCCTGGTGAACTCCGCCAGCCCGAAACGTGCCGAAGACCTGCTGTCCACCCTGCGTGAAGTGATCGGCACCCTGCCGGTACGTCCGCTGACCGTGAAAACCGCGCCAACCGCCATCATGACCGACTGGGTCACCACCCAGAAACCGGCCGATGACTTCTTCGTCCTCGACGAATGCGAACTGCGCGACACCCACGAAGACGGCGGCATCGTGCGCTGCAAACGCCAGGACCTGACCGGCGAAGAGATCCAGCTGCACCTGACCACCGGCAAAGTCGTGACCCAATTGTCCCTGGCCTGGCAGGACAAGCTGTCCTTCATGCTGGACGACAAAATGACCGTCAAGCGCCTGAAGTTCGAAGACCTGCTGCAGGATCAGGCTGAACAGGACGGCGGCGACGAAGCACTGGGCCAGCAGGACGCCAGCTTTACCCTGATGATGCTGACGTTTGGCGACTTCCTGCCGGCGTTGGTTGAGGCACTGGGTGGCGAAGAAACCCCACAAGGTATCTAAGTCTTAAGTGGGCACAGTCAATGTGGGAGCTGGCTTGCCTGCGATGCGGGCACCTCGGTTTATCAGTTGCACCCGGGTGATGCTATCGCAGGCAAGCCAGCTCCCACAGTTGATCGGGTCAGCACTTCCAAAATCGAATAACAAGGACCAACCCCATGCGTGCACTCGCCGCCTTGAGCCGTTTCGTCGGCAATACCTTCGCCTACTGGGTGCTGATTTTTGCCGTGGTTGCGTTCCTGCAACCTGCCTGGTTTCTCGGCCTCAAAGGCGCCATCGTGCCGCTGTTGGGCCTGGTAATGTTCGGCATGGGGCTGACCCTCAAACTTGAAGATTTCGCTGAAGTCGCGCGCCATCCGTGGCGCGTGGCATTGGGTGTGGTCGCGCATTTCGTGATCATGCCCGGCGTGGCCTGGCTGTTGTGCCAGGTCTTTCACCTGCCACCGGAAATTGCCGTCGGTGTGATCCTCGTCGGCTGCTGCCCGAGCGGCACGTCGTCCAACGTCATGACCTGGCTGGCCCGAGGCGACCTGGCCCTGTCGGTGGCCATTGCAGCCGTCACCACCCTCCTCGCTCCGCTGCTGACGCCCGCGCTGATCTGGCTGCTGGCCTCGGCCTGGTTGCCGGTGTCGTTCATGGAGTTGTTCTGGTCGATCCTGCAAGTGGTACTGCTGCCGATCATGTTGGGCGTGGTGGCGCAGCGCTTGCTGGGCGCCCGGGTACGGCATGCGGTCGAGGTGTTGCCGCTGGTGTCGGTGGTCAGCATCGTGGCGATTGTCGCCGCCGTGGTGGCGGCCAGCCAGGCGAAGATTGCCGAGTCGGGCCTGTTGATCATGGCGGTGGTGATCCTGCATAACACCTTTGGCTTCCTGCTGGGCTACTTCACCGGCCGTGTGTTCGGCCTGCCGCTGGCGCAACGCAAATCCCTGTCGCTGGAAGTGGGCATGCAGAACTCCGGCTTGGGCGCCGCACTGGCAAGTGCGCATTTCTCGCCGCTGGCGGCGGTGCCGAGTGCGCTGTTCAGCGTCTGGCACAATATTTCCGGGGCACTCCTGGCTACGTACTTCCGGCGAATGAGCGAAAAGGAAGACCGAGAGCTGCTGGCAAGCAAGTCAGAAACTTGATCACCTGATCAATATTCGGCACTCTAACGGGCTTCGCGTGGACGACCTCGCGACGCTATCGCGCGATTAATTCAGGGGACGACCCCGCCTTATAGAAGCGAGGTCATCATGTCCTGGATCATTCTGTTTTTTGCCGGACTGTTTGAAGTCGGCTGGGCCGTCGGACTGAAATACACCGACGGTTTCAGCAAGCCACTGCCCACGGCCCTGACGATTGCCGCCATGGCCGTCAGCCTCGGACTGTTGGGGCTGGCCATGAAGGAACTGCCGCTGGGCACCGCCTATGCCATCTGGACCGGAGTCGGTGCGGTGGGCACGGTGATTGCCGGGATTATCCTGTTCGGGGAGTCCATGGCGTTGTTTCGACTGGCCAGTGTGGCGTTGATTATCTGCGGGCTCATTGGCCTCAAGATCAGCGCTTAGGTAGGCACCAGATCGTTCCCACGCTCTGCGTGGGAACGCATCCTGTGACGCTCCGCGTCACGACTCTAAAAGCGGACGCAGAGCGACCACGGCGGCATTCCCACGCAGAGCGTGGGAACGATCAACTACCTGACACCCCCGCGCAATTCCCCCACCACCCCATGCAACGCCTCTGGCGTCGCCGCCTCTACCGTCACCGGCGCGCCGGCCACCAGGGTCACCCGTGACCAGATCCGGTGAAAGAAGCCCTTGTTCGGATCGCGACTGAAGAAACTCCCCCACAACCCCTGCAACGCCATCGGAATCACCGGCACCGGCGTCTCTGCAAGAATTCGCGTCACCCCTCCGCGGAACTCGTTCATCTCGCCATCGGAGGTCAATTTTCCTTCCGGGAAGATGCACACCAGCTCGCCGTCCTTAAGGTAGTGGGCAATCCGCTGAAAGGCCTTTTCGTAGATCTGGATGTCCTCATGCCGCCCGGCAATCGGAATCGCCCCGGCAGTGCGGAAGATAAAGTTCAAAACCGGCAGGTTGTAGATCTTGTAGTACATGACAAAACGAATCGGCCGACGCACCGAACCGGCAATCAAAAGCGCATCGACAAACGACACGTGATTGCACACCAACAACGCCGCGCCCTCGTCCGGGATCAGCTCGAGGTTCTTGTGCTCGACGCGGTACATGGAATGGCTGAGCAGCCAGATCATGAAACGCATGGTGAACTCGGGCACGATCTTGAAGATGTAGGTGTTGACCGCGATGTTCAGCAGCGACACCACCAGGAACAGCTCGGGGATCGACAGCTTAGCCACGCTCAGCAGCAGGATCGAGACGATCGCCGAGACCACCATGAACAGCGCGTTGAGGATGTTGTTGGCCGCGATCACCCGCGCCCGCTCGTTCTCGGCGGTACGCGACTGGATCAACGCGTACAGCGGCACGATATAGAAGCCGCCGAATACGCCGAGGCCAAGGATATCGAACAACACCCACCACGCCTGGCCGTAACTCAGCACGGCGATCCAGTCGTTGGCCTGGACGTTCTGCGGGAAGCCGCCGGAATGCCACCACAGCAGCAGGCCGAAAACGGTCAAACCGAACGAGCCGAACGGCACCAGGCCGATCTCGACTTTGCGCCCGGAGAGCTTTTCGCACAGCATCGAACCCAGTGCGATGCCCACCGAGAACACCGTGAGGATCAGCGTTACCACAGTCTCGTCGCCGTACATCCATTCCTTGGCGTAGGCCGGGATTTGCGTCAGGTAGATCGCGCCGACAAACCAGAACCACGAGTTGCCGACAATCGAGCGCGACACCGCCGGTGTCTGCCCCAGGCCGAGCTTCAAGGTGGCCCAGGACTGACTGAAGATATTCCAGTTCAGGCGCATCTCGGGGCTGGACGCCGCCGCGCGCGGAATGCTGCGGCTGGCCAGGTAGCCCAGCACCGCAATGCCGACGATGGCGGTCGAGACCACCGGCGCGTAATGGGTGGACGACATCATGATCCCGGCGCCAATGGTGCCCGCGAGGATCGCGAGGAACGTGCCCATTTCCACCAGGCCATTGCCGCCCACCAGCTCATCTTCGTGCAGGGCCTGGGGCATGATCGAGTACTTCACCGGCCCGAACAGCGCCGAGTGCGTGCCCATGGCAAACAGCGCCAGCAGCATCAGCTCCAGGTGGTTGAACATGAAACCCACCGCGCCCACGGACATGATCACGATTTCGCCGATCTTGATCACCCGGATCAGCGCGTCCTTGTTGAACTTCTCGCCAAATTGCCCGGCCAGGGCCGAGAACAGGAAGAACGGCAGGATAAACAGCAACGCGCAGAGATTGACCCAGATCGAGCGGTCGCCCTCGATGGTCAGCTTGTAGAGAATCGCCAGGATCAACGACTGCTTGAATATATTGTCGTTGAACGCACCAAGGGACTGGGTAATGAAGAACGGCAGGAAACGCCGTTTGCGCAGCAAAGTGAATTGCGAGGGGTGGCTCATCGTCCGTGTTCCTGCGTGGCCTGAAGGCTGTTATTGGTTTTTCCAGGCCACGACTTTACCTAATCCTGCTTACTTATTCGCTAGTCCTGCAATGCACGGCGATACAAAAAGCTCGCCTCTATAGGCGCCCTGCACCGTGCGCTTGGCGACGATCAGCCACATCAGCGCCAGCGCCGCCACCAACACGCAACCAACGATGCTGAAAAAACCCAGGTGCAAGGTGCTCGCCAGTTTCAACGTGGCCAGCGAGTACACGCCCAACGGGAAGGTGAATCCCCACCAGCCAAGGTTGAACGGAATACCGGCCCGCAGGTAACGCAGGGTGATCAGCACCGCGATCAGCATCCACCACAAGCCGAAGCCCCACAGGGTGATGCCTGCGACCAGGCCGATGCCGTTGGCCATCTCACCGACGCCGGGCAGACCGTTGGCGGCAAAGATGGCAGGTGCATCACCGCCCAGTACCAGCATGCCCAGGGCACCGGTGCCGATGGGACCTAGAGCCAGCCAGCTCGACGCGGCCATATTGGCGTGTGGCAGTTTATGCAGGGCCATGCGCAGCATCAGGATGGTCAGGATGCTGAACGCCACCGGCAGGGAAAACGCCCACAGCACGTAGCTGGTCACCAGCATCACCAGTTGCGAATGGGCGTCGGCCAGGTGCGGCGCCAGCAGGCCACCGCTGGCGGCGGCGACTTCCGCGGCCACCACCGGCAACAGCCACACGGCAGTCATCTGGTCGATACTGTGTTCCTGACGGGTGAACATCATGAACGGGATCAGCACCCCGCAGGCCAGGGCCATCGCGACGTCGAGCCACCACAGCACCTCGGCCAGTTGCACCACGCCATCCCCCCAGCGCGGCACGCCAAACAGCAGGAAGCCGTTGATAATGGTCGCCAGGCCCATGGGGATGGTGCCGAAGAACATCGACACCGTGGAGTGCCCGAAAATGCGCCGGGCCTCGTGGAAAAACATCACCCAGCGCGCCGCATACAGCACGCTGAACAGTACAAACAGGCCGATGGTAAACAGCCACAGCCCTTCGGCCACGGCGTGCAGCCCCGCCAGGTTGACCGGCAATTGCGCCAGCGCCAACGCCAGCACCCCGGTGCCCATGGTGGCGGCAAACCAGTTGGGGGTGAACTGGCGAATCACTTCCCGGGGACGGGTCAGGTGACTGAAGGGTTTCAAGCTGCTGTGAAGCGTATTCGGGCAAGTCATGGTGTAGTCCTCTTCCTCGCATGAGGTTGAGACCATGGTAGAACCGAATCGAATATCTATATAACGGGTAATATCTCTAACTGTTATCTGTTTCGTAGATATGTGATTAAACGCTGCCTTCGGTTTCAATCACCAGAATCCGTGCGGGGCCCTGTGGATGGGCCACATGCTCGGTGCCGACACTGGCGTAGAAGATGTCGCCTACCTGAAGCAAGGCCATCTGTTCGCTGCCGTTTTCGCGATAGTGCATCTGCACCTGGCCATCAAGCACCACGAACACCTCTTCACCGTCATTCACGTGCCAGCGATACGGCTGGTCGGTCCAATGCAAACGGGTGGTGATGCCGTTCATATTGGCGATGTCCAGCGCCTCCCAGGCGCGGGTGCCGGTGAATTCTTTGCTGCGGATGATCTTCATGGGTGAATCCCAAGGCGTAAGGGTGACGAATTATTACCGAATCAATTACCCGCCGTCGCCCTGCTCTTCGCCAAATCCTGCATTAGCAACGCCACCAACGCGCCGAGTGCCAATACAATCAGCACCACGCCATAACCGTCGGTGGTGGCGATCAAACCGAAGGTGCGCGTCAAGTTGCCCGCCAACAGCGACGGCACACAGAACGCCAGGTAACTCAGCACATAGAACGCCGACATCAAGCCCGCCCGCTCATGGGGCAAGGCCAACGGCAAGACGCTGCGCAGCGCACCGAGGAATCCCGAGCCAAAACCACCGCCGGCGATCAGCGTGGCAATGAAGAACAGCGGCAGGCTGGCGCTGTGGACGGCCGTGAGGATCAGCGCAACACCCACCGCCAGCAGCACGGCGCCCAACCGCAGGACTTTGTCCGCCGGGCGGTTGCGCAGGCTGAAAATCATCACCGCCCCGCTCAGCGTCAACACCGCCACCAGTCCGCCGCCGATCAGGTTCGAGGTAGACCCGGTCGCCGCCCGCACCAGCGAGGGCGCCAGGGACAGATAAAAACCGCCCATGGCCCATACGGCTACGTCTACCGGCAACGAGATCCACAAGGCGCGGCGGGCCTGGGGCGGTACATGCAAGGTGGGCCATAGCGAGGCCAGGGCCCCCGGAATCCGGCTGACTGTCTCCGGCAGGCGCCAGACGTACAATGCCTGCAGGATCATCAACCCGAGCAGGGTCCAGTAAATCAACGTGGTCGGCATCGGCGCGAACTCCACCAGCAGGCTGCAGCCCATGGCCCCGCAGGCCATGCCCAGCAAAGGCGCTACGCTGTTGATCAGCGGGCCTTGCTGGCGGTCGGTGTCGAGCAATGCGGCGCCCAGCACAGCGGTGGCCATGCCGGTGGCAAAGCCTTGTACCGTGCGGGCGGCAATCAGCCAGCTGACGCTGTCGGCATTGATAAACAGCAACATCGCCAGCATATCGAGGAGCAGCGCGGCAAAAATTACCGGCTTGCGCCCCAGGTGGTCCGACAGCGACCCCACGGTCAGCAATGCAGCCAGCAGGCTCAAGGCGTAAATGCCAAATACCAGGGTCAACATCGCCGCCGAAAAGTGCAGGCCCTCTTGATAGAGGTGGTACAACGGGGTCGGCGCGCTGGAGGCGGCGAGAAACGTCAGCAAGGTGATCGCCAGAAACACCAGGCTGGAACGATGAGAAGTAACGCTGGACATGGGCACGCTCCGCTAAAGCTAATATTTTGCTTTTGCGGAGTGTGCTACTGGATGGCGCTTAAAGCAAATTCTTTGTGTTAAGGTTTTACGCATGGCGATAAAAGAAGGGCTCCGCCCGGGGGGCCGTAGTGCCCGGGTCCAGGAATCAGTGCATTCGGCGGTGCGTGAATTGCTCGAAGAGCAGGACCGTTCCAGCGTGACCGTGCCGCAGATAGCCACGCGCGCCGGAGTGACGCCTTCGACCATCTACCGGCGCTGGGGTGACTTGGCGGCGCTGCTGGCCGATGTTGCGATGGCCCGTCTGCGCCCGGACAGTGAGCCGGCTGATACCGGCAGCCTGCGCGGAGACCTGCGGGCCTGGGGTGAGCAATACCGTGATGAGATGAGCTCGGACCTTGGCCGCGAGATGATGCGTGATGTGCAATGCAGTCAGGCGCCGGGGTATTGCGTGGGGATTCTCACCGGGCAGTTGGAGACGATCCTGGGTCGGTACACCGACGACGCCGGAACACTTCCCAGCGTGGATCGGCTGATCAATTTGATCGTTGCGCCAACCGTTTTTCGTAATCTGTTTTCTACCGCGCCGCTTGAGGTTGAAGAACTGCATGAGCTGATTGAGTTGGCTTTGCTGCCGTAAGGTGGTTTGTGGGTTTGGGTTTGGGTGTATATCCGTTATTTGGGTTGTTGCTGATATGGGTTCCGCTCTTACAGCGG
>NZ_JACAPX010000041.1:49333-49454 GCF_013385435.1 Pseudomonas sp. F9001 | reverse complement strand
AGCTGCTTTTCTGTGGGAGCTGGCTTGCCTGCGATGCAGACACCTCGGTCCTCCAGATACACCGAGGCGATGCAATCGCAGGCGAGCCAGCTCCCACAGTGGACCGTGCCCGCTTTAGATT
>NZ_JACAPX010000041.1:0-49143 GCF_013385435.1 Pseudomonas sp. F9001 | reverse complement strand
GTTACCTAAATAACGGATATGTACACCATCACCACCGCCACCACCCTCAGGGCCGATACAAATGCGCATGCCCCGCACGATACAACGACGACTCACCAAAACTGTCACTGGCCAAAACCCGACCCACCAGAATCAACGCCGTACGCCGAAACCCCTTGGCTGCCACCTTCCCGGCAATATCCGCCAGCGTACCAATGGCCCAATCCTGATCCGGCCAGGTCGCCCGATGCACCACCGCAATCGGACAATCCTCCCCATAGTGAGGCACCAACTCAGCCACGATCTTCTCCAGATGATTCACCCCCAGGTGAATCGCCATGGTCGTCCCATGCTGCGCCAGGCTACTGAACACCTCACCCTCAGGCATCGCCGTCTTATCCGCATACCGCGTCAAAATCACACTCTGTGCAATGTCCGGCAATGTCAGCTCAGCCTCCAACAACGCCGCACACGCCGCCACCGCCGTCACCCCGGGAATGATCTGAAACCCAATCCCAAGCTCCCGCAAAAGCCGAATCTGCTCCCCAATCGCCCCGTACAAACTCGGATCCCCGGAATGCACCCGCGCCACATCCTGGCCTTTCTCATGGGCCGTCTTGATCAGCCCAATGATCTGCTCCAGATGCAGCTCCGCACTGTTAACCACCAGCTCCGCCTGATGCCCTTCAAGCACCGCCGCCGGCACCAGCGAACCGGCATAGATAATCACCGGGCAACTGCGAATCAGCCGCTGCCCCTTGACCGTGATCAATTCCGGATCGCCTGGGCCTGCGCCGATGAAAAAGACAGTCATGGATTCATTCCTGTGAAAAAAAGCACGCGAGCAGCCCTCCAGATGAAGATTGCTCATGATCAAAGCTGACGATTATCGGGAATTCAGCCGGCGCAAGCCAATGCAAAGGTGGCCTGGGCGGTTTTTTTGCGGGTGATCAGCAGGGTGGCAGGGCTTTGAGACAGCTGTTCTGCCAGGGCCAGGGCGGCACTTTCAGCAATGCCGTAGCAGCCGGTATGAGCAAAAACCGTCTCGGACTTATGGCTCAGTCGATCTTCATAGGGCGCCAATTGCTCCGCACTGAAAAATACCAACGGCAAATCCAGAACCTGAGCCAGTGCCAGCAACCCCGGCTCATCCCGCTTGCGATCAAGACTGGCCAACGCAGTGATGCGCTGACGCTCAATGCCACCCTCGGCGAGGGCGGCGTTGAACAGTTCACGCAGGATGTCGACAGAACAACCCCGCTGACACCCCAGGCCAACCGCCAGGATCATGCCGAATACTGACCATCACGGTTACGGCGAAACAGCCAGGCACTGATCAAGCCCAGCGCCAGCCAGAAGGCAACGTTGGTCAACTGCGAGGCGATCTTGAATTGAGCTTCCAGAGCCTCCGGCGCCAGCATCGAGTGGACTTCCGGCTGTGGTGCGCCAATCACATGGGGCACCGCCAGGATCGCCACGCCCAGGATTTTCAGCAGCCAGTTACGACCGAACACGATCAGCGCGATACCGGCAGCGGTAGAGGCGGCAGTGCCGATCCACCAGATTTGCCGTTGCGCCAGGTCTGCTGCCGCAGTCCCCGGCAATTCAGGCGGCAAGCCCAGGGTCGGCGCCAACACAAAGGTGGCGTAACCGGCCAGGCCCCATAGCAGGCCTTGGGCCGTACGGGTCGGTGCACGCAGGGTGTACAGGCCGGCAAGCATCAGGGCAAAACCTACGGCGACCACCAGGTTACCGCCCGTAGTCGACAGCACACGCTGCCAGCCATCTTCCGGCTCCCAGGCTTCAGCGTCGTGGGTGTGGGCCGTGGCATCGGCATGTTCATGCACTTCGGTCGCGGCCGGGGCGTTTTCGAAGGTTTCCGCCTGCAGGATCAGCGGGGCAACCCAGAAGCTTTGCAGCAAGGTCAGCAGCAAGGCGGCCAGGAGGCCGGTGAAACCTGCGGTTTGGGCAATACGCTTGATCATGTCGGCAGGTCTCAGTGGCACGGGAACGCAGCGCTGTGGCGGGTATCGTGGGCGGCGTTGTGCACCGCTTCGATGTGCGAGAAACCGGCGAAATACACCAGGCACGCGCCGAGGATCGACGCGCCGATGGCGGCAGTCAGGCGTTGGCTCAGGGTGGCGGTGGTGCTGGCGGTAGAGGCGGTGCTGCTGATGATCGACATGGCGCGTCCCTTCAGGGTTTCAGGGTGACACGAGCGCATGAAAACCCCGCGAGCCAGGCACGCAGGGTTCTGAACAGCGCCCGCCCACCGCGGGTTTGTTATCTGATTTTTTCGGGCCGGTCTCCGGGCTTGCGAGGGGCCTGGGCCTTGAAAGCATCACCTTCCCATGCCCTGGAGGCACAGTGGATTTGACGCTTCACTCGCTTACCGTTGCGGGGGCAGCACCGGACTCGTCACGCCCTTGAGTAAAGGAACATGACTCACCGGTTTCCCGTTTCACCCTGTGAAGGGCACCCGAAACAAGATGTGTAGGAGAGCATGGGCGGGCGATGGGCGTCAAATCGCCGGGTTATTGCCAGCGTTTGAACAGCACGCTGGCATTCACGCCGCCGAATCCAAACCCATTGGAAATCGCGTATTCAATCGGCAACGACCGGGCTTGGCCTCGGACCATATCCAGTCCTTCGGCAGCGGGGTCCGGGTTGTCCAGGTTGAGGGTCGCCGGGGCAATCTGGTCGCGCAGGGCGAGCACGGTGAAGATCGCCTCGATCCCGCCCGCGGCGCCCAACAGATGGCCGGTCGCCGACTTGGTGGCGCTGATCGCGACGCTGGCATTTGCACCGAACAGCGTATTGATCGCTGCCAGTTCGCCGTTGTCGCCTACGGGGGTCGACGTGGCATGGGCGTTCAAATGCTGGATCTGTGCGGCGCTGATCCCTGCCTGCGCGATCGCCAGTTCCATTGCCCTGCGTGCACCCGAGCCATCTTCCGGGCCCGAGGTCATGTGATAGGCGTCGGCGCTGGTGCCGTAGCCCACCAGCTCTGCGATAGGCGTCGCCCCACGAGCCAATGCATGCTCCAGTTCCTCGATCACCAACAGTCCGGCACCTTCGCCCATCACAAACCCGTCGCGGCCTTGATCAAACGGGCGGGAAGCCAATGCCGGCGTGTCGTTGTAATCGCTGGACAGCGCACGCGCCGCAGCAAAACCGCCGAGGCTGACCCGGTGGATGCAGGCTTCGGCGCCGCCACACACGGCGATGTCGATTTCGCCGGCACGGATCATTCGCGCAGCATCACCAATCGCCTGTACGCCGGCGGCGCAAGCAGTGACGGGGGAGCCCAGCGGACCTTTCAGTTGATGCTGGATCGACACGTGCCCGGCCGCCATGTTGCCGAGGAATGACGGGATCGTGAACGGCGACAGGCGGCGAGGCCCTTTGCTGTCAGCCGTACGAACGGCCTCGGCAATCGCGGGAAAACCACCCACGCCGGAGGCGATGATTGTCGCGGTACGTTCCTGCTGTGATGGCGTCTGCGGACTCCAGCCAGCCTGGGCCAGGGCCTCTTGCGCGGCTGCCAGGGCAAACACGATGAACCGGTCCATCTTGCGTTGTTCCTTGGCCGGGATGACAGTGTCCGGGTCAAAGCCGGCTTCAGGGTCCTGGATGCGGTCCAACACTTGGCCGCCGATGCTGATTGCCAGGTCGCCGATCAATGCCTCGGGTAGCCTGCGAATCCCGGATTCACCGGCCAGCAGGCGCTTCCAGGTCTGTTCCACGCCGGTTGCCAGCGGTGTCACTGCACCCATGCCGGTCACAACAATTCGCTTACTCATGATCGCTTAGCTCCGCAAATTTCAGGTTGGTAGCAATGCATGGACGAAACTATCATTATGAAAGTAACATCCGATAGCTGAAATTTCCGTAGCCGCCCCACAGAGGAACTGCAATGCAACGTAAGTCGCTGGTGAATGCCGAATGCCCGGTAGCCCGTGGAGTGGAACGGGTAGGCGAGTGGTGGAGCATCCTGATCATGCGCGACGCGCTGCAAGGTTTGCGGCGTTTTGATGAGTTTTCCCAGAGCCTGGGGATCGCTCCGAATATGCTCACCCGCCGGCTCAACAGCCTGGTCGAGGCGGGGCTGCTGGAGCGCCGGCAATACAGCGAGCGGCCGCCACGCTTCGAGTACGTGCCGACGCCGGTTGGCGAGGATTTCCGGGTGGTGATCATGGCGTTCATCGGCTGGGGCAACCGCCATTTCGCCAACGAAGGTGAAAGCCTGCAATTGGTCGACCGGAAAACCCGGCGCCCGGTGGAAGTGGCGGTGGTGGATGCCGACGGTGCACGCGTGTCCGTCGAGCAATGCAGCGTCCAGGCCGGGCCGGCGGCGAGCGAAGGCATGCTGGAGCGCCTGGCGCTGCTTAGTGCCAAACGCTCGGACATTGACCCGTCCCTGCGCACTGCGTAGCCTTGCACCTTCGAGGTTCTTCGGCCCAGGCCGAAGCTAAGAAGGGAACGCGGTCAATGCCGCGGCTGCCCCCGCAACTGTAAAGGGTTTATCTGACTGCCACGCCACTGCCTGAACAAGGCGGGAAGGCGCAGCCAGCGCCGGCATCACCGCCGGCAAGCCCCAAGCCAGGAGACCTGCCTCGCAACCGATTTTCTACTTCAACCGGGCGGGGTGATCCGGTGGCGAATTCTGCTCCTGCGCACCCGCGCAGGGCCACTCGTCCCGTATGCCCGCCCCAAAGGGCATCCGATGAAAACACTGGCCAAACTCCCCGTCACCATCGTTACCGGCTTCCTCGGCTCGGGCAAGACCACCTTGCTGCGCCACATGCTGGATAACGCCCAGGGGCGCCGCATCGCGGTGATCGTCAACGAGTTCGGCGAGCTGGGCATTGACGGTGAAATCCTCAAGCAATGCTCCATCGGCTGTACCGAAGAAGAGGCGAACGGCCGCGTCTACGAATTGGCCAATGGCTGCCTGTGCTGCACGGTCCAGGAAGAGTTCTTCCCGGTGATGCGCGAACTGGTGGCCCGTCGCGGCGACCTCGACCATATCCTCATCGAAACCTCGGGCCTGGCCCTGCCAAAACCCTTGGTCCAGGCGTTCCAGTGGCCGGAAATCCGCAGCGCCTGCACCGTTGACGCCGTGATCACCGTGGTCGACAGCCCAGCCGTGGCCGCCGGCACGTTCGCCGCCTTCCCGGACCAGGTTGACGCCCAGCGCAAGCTCGACCCGAACCTGGACCACGAATCCCCCCTGCACGAGCTGTTCGCTGACCAACTGGCCAGCGCCGACCTGGTGATCCTCAACAAGTCCGACCTGATCAGCCCTGAAGACCTGGCCCGTGTGCGCCTGGAAGTGGCAGAAGAACTGCCGCCGGCGGTAAAAATCATCGAAGCCAGCAGCGGTCGCCTGCCGCTGGACGTATTGATCGGCCTGGGCGCGGGCTCGGAAGAACACATCGATGGCCGCCACAGCCATCACGATCATCACCACGAAGGTGAAGACGACCACGACCACGATGCCTTCGACTCCATCTCCATCGAACTGCCCCAGGCCGACGAAAGCCTGCTGCTGGACGCCCTGACCCAACTGGTGGTCAAGCACGGCATCCTGCGGGTCAAGGGCTTCGCGGCGATCCCGAACAAACCGATGCGCCTGCTGATCCAGGGCGTGGGCACGCGTTTCGACAAGCACTTCGACCGCGCCTGGCGCGCCGATGAGCCGCGCGCCACGCACCTGGTGCTGATCGGCCAGGAACTCGACGCCGCCTTGCTCGAAGCGCAACTGCGCGCTGCCCTCAGCGTTTAAACCATGCATCTGCTCAGGACCCAGCCCGGCGGTTTCGTTTCGGATGACAACATCGCCGACCTTGGGCAAACCCCCGCCGAGCTGGTGATCCTGTGCAGCGGTGATTCCAGCCTGGCGCTGCTGGCCGAAGCGGCCCAGCAGTTGCCCGAGGATTACCCGAGCCTGCGCCTGGCCAACCCGATGCAGGTGCAGAACCATGCTTCGGTCGACCTGTATGTGGATGAGGTGCTGCGCCACGCCAAGGTCATCCTGATTTCGCTGCACGGCGGCATCGGTTATTGGCGCTACGGTATCGAGCGCCTGGTGGAGTTGGCCGAGCGCGGCGTGCAGCTGATCCTGGTGCCGGGGGATGATCGCCCGGACCCGGAACTCAGTGGCCTCAGCACCGTGGGCGCCGAGGAACGTGACCGGCTCTGGCACTTCCTGCGCCAGGGTGGTTTGGGGAATGCGCTGGATTTCTATCGTTGCCTGGCCGCCAGCTACCTTGGCCGCGATTACGCCTGGAGCGAGCCGCAAACCCTGCCGCGCACGGCGATTTATCATCCGCATAAAGCCAATGCCCGTCTCAACGATTGGCAGGCTGACTGGCAAGCTGATTTTCCCGTGGCGGCGGTGCTGTTCTACCGCTCCCATTTGCAGGCGGCCAACACCGGCTTTATTGATGTTTTTTGCCAGCGCTTGCAGGCCGCGGGTCTCAACCCGCTGCCGATGGCGGTGGCCAGTTTGAAAGAGCCCGGCTGCCTGACCGTGGTCGAGGATTTGCTGGACGAGGTGCACGCATCGGTGATTCTGAACACCACCGGTTTTGCCCAGTCCAGCCCCGAAGCGCCGCACCTGCGGCCGTTTCGCCGCAATATCCCGGTGATCCAGGCGATTTGCGCCCAGGACAACGAGCCCGGCTGGCAGGCCAGCGAACAAGGCCTCGGCCCTCGGGACCTGGCGATGCACATTGCCTTGCCGGAGCTGGACGGGCGCATCATCAGCCGGCCCATCAGCTTCAAGGACCTGGCCTGGCGCAGCGAGCGCAGCCAGTCGGATGTGGTGTGCTATCGCGCACAGCCGGAGCGCATGGACTTTGTCGCCGAACTGGCGCGGCGCTGGGTCGAACTGGCGCGGGTGCCGAATGGCGAAAAGCGTATCGCGCTGATCCTCGCCAACTACCCGACCCGGGACGGACGTATCGGCAACGGCGTGGGTCTCGACACCCCAGCCGCCGCGCTGAATATCCTGCGGGCACTAAAAATCCAAGGTTATCCGCTGCCGGACGAGCTGCCGGAAAGCGGAACGGCACTGATCCAGGCGCTCTTGGGCGGCGTCAGCAACGACCTGGACAGCCTCGACTTGCGTCCGTGTCATCAGAGCCTGGCGCTGGATGACTACGAGGCGATGTTCAACCGCTTGCCCGAGTCCAATCGCCAGGCCGTGTTGGCACGCTGGGGTACGCCTCATAGCGATCCGATGTTCCGCGACGGGCGCATGATGATCGCGGGCCTGCGTTTGGGCCTGACCTTCGTCGGCATCCAGCCGGCCCGGGGTTACCAGGTGGACGCGAGTGCGGTCTATCACGACCCGGACCTGGTGCCGCCCCATGGCTACCTGGCGTTCTACTTCTGGTTGCGCCACACCTACGGCGCCCACGGCGTGATCCACGTTGGCAAGCACGGCAACCTGGAATGGCTGCCGGGCAAGGGCGTCGGGCTTTCCGAGAACTGCTGGCCCGACGCACTACTGGGGCCGCTGCCGAATATCTACCCGTTTATCGTCAATGACCCGGGCGAGGGCGCCCAGGCCAAGCGCCGCACCCAGGCCGTGATCATCGACCACCTGATGCCGCCGCTGACCCGCGCCGAAACCTACGGGCCGCTGCGCGACCTGGAGTTGCTGGCCGACGAGTATTACGAGGCACAACTGCTCGACCCACGGCGTGCCCGCGAGCTGCAAAAGGACATCCTCAAGCTGGTGCGCGAAGCCCGCATCGACCAGGAACTGGCCCTGGACGAAAACCTCGACAGCGACGCCGATGCGGCGATCTGGCTGCCGCGCCTGGACACCTACCTGTGTGACTTGAAGGAGTCGCAGATTCGCGATGGCCTGCACATTTTCGGCGAGTCACCCGAGGGCCGCTTGCGCATCGACACCTTGCTGGCGTTGTTGCGTATTCCGCGTGGCGATGGGCGGGGGCCGCAATCGAGCCTGCTGCGGGTATTGGCCAAGGCCTTCGACCTGGGCTTCGACCCGCTGGACTGCGCCCTGGCCGAGCCGTGGACGGGGCGCCGGCCAGTGGTGTTGCAGAAGATCGACACGCAGTTGTGGCGCACTGCCGGCGACACCCGTGAACGCCTGGAGCTGTATGCCGCTCGCTTGATCGAGCAGGCGCTGGAAGGTGCCGTGGAGCAGCTTGAAGAGCCCGGCTGGGAAGACGTCAAGGCGGTGATCGAGAGCTTGCGCATCGTCGTCGCGCCACGCCTGGATGCCTGCGGCCCGGCGGAAATGCGCGGGTTGCTGGATGCCTTGAACGGGCGCTTCGTCCCGGCCGGGCCCAGCGGCGCGCCGAGCCGGGGCCGTCTGGACGTGTTGCCTACCGGTCGTAACTTTTTCTCGGTGGATGTGCGCAACCTGCCCACCACCACTGCCTGGCGCATCGGCTTCCAGTCGGCGAACCTGATTCTTGAGCGTCACCTGCAGGATCATGGCGACCACTTGCGCCAACTCGGCCTGTCGGTGTGGGGCACTGCCACCATGCGCACCGGCGGCGACGACATTGCCCAGGCCATGGCGCTGATGGGCGTGCGCCCGGTGTGGGCCACGGGCAGCCAGCGGGTGGATGACTTTGAAATCCTGCCCATCAGCCTGCTGGACCGGCCACGGGTGGATGTGACCTTGCGCGTGTCGGGATTCTTCCGCGATGCGTTCGCCAACCTGATCCGCCTGTTCGATGCGGCGGTGCAAGCCGTGGCGGCGCTGGACGAACCCGACGACCTGAACCCTCTGGCGGCCAAGGTGCGCAGTGAGCGCGAGGCTTTGCGCCTGTCGGGCCTGGACGAGGACGCGGCGGCGAAGCAGGCCGGTTGGCGGATCTTCGGCGCCAAGCCCGGTGCCTATGGTGCCGGCGTGCAGGGCGCGATTGATGGGCGCTTGTGGCAGAGCCGCGAAGACCTGGCCGAGGTTTACCTGAACTGGGGCGGCTACGCCTATGGCGGCTCCGACGAAGGCACCGCCGCCCGCGAACAGTTTGCTCAGCGTTTGAGCCAGGTGCAGGCGGTGTTGCAGAACCAGGACAACCGCGAGCATGACCTGCTCGACTCCAATGACTACTACCAATTCCAGGGCGGCATGCTCGCCGCCGTGGAAACCCTGAGCGGCGACAAGGCCGCCAGCTATCATGGTGACCACAGCCAGCCGGACTTGCCGAAAGTCCGCACGTTGAAGGAAGAGTTGAACCGGGTGATTCGTGCCCGTGCGGCCAACCCGAAGTGGATCGAAGGGGTGAAGCGCCACGGCTACAAAGGCGCGTTCGAGATGGCGGCCACCGTGGATAATCTGTTCGCGTTCGACGCTACGACGGCGTTGATCGACGATCATCAATACGCGTTGCTGGCGGATGCCTACTTGCTGGACCCGGACACCCGCGCCTTTGTGCAGCAGCACAACCCGGATGCCCTGCGGGACATGACCGAACGCATGCTCGAAGCCCAGCAACGCGGCATGTGGCAGGAGCCTGGGGCGTACCGCGAGGCGTTGGAAAACCTGTTGTTGGATATAGAAGAAGGCAGTTGATGACCGACATCCCACATTTCCCGCTGTCCGCCGTGGTCGGCGCCGACGACTTGAAACTGGCCCTGTGCCTGACGGCCATCGACCCGAAGATCGGTGGCGTGCTGATTGAAGGCCCGCGGGGCATGGCCAAGTCCACCCTGGCCCGTGGCCTGGCGGACCTGCTCGCCAGCGGCCAGTTCGTCACGCTGCCGTTGGGCGCCACCGAGGAGCGGCTGGTGGGCACACTCGATCTGGACGCGGCACTCAGTGAGGGCCGCGCACAGTTTTCCCCCGGCGTGCTGGCCAAGGCCGACGGCGGCGTGCTCTATGTCGATGAAGTCAACCTGCTGCCCGACCACCTGGTGGACCTGCTGCTGGACGTGGCCGCCAGCGGCACCAACCTGATCGAGCGCGACGGGATTTCCCACCGGCATTCGGCGCGTTTTGTACTGATCGGCACCATGAACCCGGAAGAGGGCGAGCTGCGCCCGCAATTGCTCGACCGGTTTGGTTTCAACGTAGCGCTGAGCGGGCACACCCAGCCGGCCGAACGCGGGCAGATCATCCGTCGCCGCCTGGATTTCGACAGCGACCCTCAGGGTTTCTGCGGGCAATGGGCCGACCGGCAGGCCGCGTTGCGTGAGCGCTGCACCCGGGCCCGCGCATTGCTGGAGAGCATCCCGTTGGATGACCAGGCGCTGGCGCAGATTACCGAGCGCTGCTTTGCCGCCGGCGTCGATGGCTTGCGCGCCGACCTGGTCTGGCTGCGTGGCGCACGTGCCCATGCGGCCTGGCGGGGCGCGACGGCTATCAGCGAAGAAGATATCGAAGCGGTCGCGGAATTTGCCCTGCGCCATCGTCGTCAGGAGCAATCCCCGCCTGCAACGCCGCCCGCTGGCGGTCAATCACCCAAGCCCAATGATGCACCTGAAGGCCAGGGCCAATGGGGCGACATGCCCGCACCCGCCTTGCCGATAGGTGCTCGCCGTGATGTGCCCACCTGGCCAAAAAAGCCCTAGGCATCCGCCCCAAACCTGACGCGGGGGCGGATGCACGGCCCACGGCGGGTCGACTGAACAAGGGCCGGCGCGGCCAGGTGCGCAGCGCGGCCGAAGGTTCGATCAACTGGCCGGGTACCTTGCTCGGCGGGCGGCCGCAACGCCGCGAAGATTTGCTGTATCAACTGCGTAGCCGTACGCCCCATGAGCTGTGGCTGGTGATTGTCGATGCTTCGGCCTCCACCCGGCGGCATCAGGCGCTTAGCGATGCCAAGGGATTACTGGCCCAACTGTTCGACGATGCCTATCGACAGCGGGCGCGCATGGCGTTGCTCACCGCGAGCGGGCAATCGCCAAAGTGGCAGGTGCAGGGATTAAAGGCGGCAAAAGGGCTTGGTCATTGGCTTGATGGCCTCGGTGCAGGCGGTGGCACGCCATTGTTGCCAGCGCTGAACGAAGCGGGGCACTGGTTGGCGGCTCGTCGCAAGCGTTACCCGGTGGAGCAGCAGCGGTTGCTGGTGATCACCGATGGGCGGCTGAAGGATGTGGCGGGTTTGCCGCCGCTGGACTGCCCGGGTTTGCTGGTGGACATCGAGCGCGGCCCGATTCGGTTGGGCCGTTCAAAGCAGCTGGCTATGGGGTTACAGATTGACTATCGGCATATCGATAACCTGTAAGCGCCGGCACGTTCGGCCAAAGATCCGCCACCAGAAACAACCGTTCGGCTTCTTCCCATTCGCCTTCGCTGTTTTCCACCAGGCGCACCAGCAACTGCGCGGGCGCCATGGGGTCCAGTTCGGTTAGCCAGTGCTGCATCCGGGCCGCGTCCCAGGCTTCGTCCGCCGGGTAGTGCGCCGGCGCCAGCCATGCGTGGCGGGGCAGCGGTTGCCAGCGTCCTGCCGGGCTTTGCTCGATAAACCTCGACCAATCGCGCTGATGCAGCCAGCGGCCATTCAGGTGTTGGGGATGCGCGCCCTCCGGCGCCTGCGCCATGCCCGGCCATGGGTAGAGCAGATACCCGCCCAGCCACAGATGGGCATCAAAAGCCTGGATATCCAGCGCGGCCAGGACTTCGCGGCTCTCCGGCCGGGAGGAAATCGGCAGTTGGTGCTGGGCCAGGTGCGCCAGCTTGCGGTCGAGCCGGTCATGACAGCCGGGGCCGAGCCATTGCGCGGTGTCCCGGCCATTACCGTCCTGGGGCCCGAGGTAGAGTTTGATCGCCAGTTCCAGATGATGCACACCGTCACGGTCCCGCAGCAGCATGTCCAGTTCGCCCAGGGTATGCCCGGCCTGGCGGATCGGCAGGTTGGCCGCCAGCAGCTCCACGCCCGGCGCATGCTGCACGGCGAATTGCCACAGCCGTTCGTAATACAACCCCAGCCGGCGGGTGCGTGCCTGGCTCAGCCAATGCAGCAAGGCACTGCTGTCCTGGTCCAGCTGGCGCAGCCACTGCTCCAGCAAATGCGGGGTCTGCACCCAGTCGCTGCCGGTCAGCGGGTGGCGTTGTGGCCACGGCGTTTGCGCGAGCATCGGCGGGGCGAGCATCACCCACGCGAGATCGCGCACCTCGGGGTGACGCAGTTGGCGGGGCAGGTGCTGCAAATCAGGGAACAGAGTCATGGTCCGAGCATAGCCTTTTACAGCCGGGAAGGGGGCTGAGAACCGTTGTCGTCTGGGGTTTGCGGCGACAAAGGATTTTGTGTAACGCCGGCTTTCGCCCATAATCGTTCTTTTTTGCAGAACCCGAACCCCGCAGGAGCCCCATGGAGCAATTTCGCAATATCGGCATTATCGGTCGCCTGGGCAGTACCCAGGTGCTGGACACCGTCCGCCGACTGAAAAAGTTTCTGCTCGAGCGCCACCTGCACGTGATCCTCGAAGACACCATCGCTGAAATCCTCCCGGGCCATGGCCTGCAGACCTCGTCGCGCAAGATGCTCGGTGAAGTCTGCGACATGGTGATCGTGGTGGGCGGCGACGGCAGCCTGCTGGGCGCCGCCCGGGCGCTGGCGCGGCATAACGTGCCGGTGCTGGGGATCAACCGCGGAAGCCTGGGGTTCCTCACCGATATTCGCCCCGACGAGCTGGAAGTCGAAGTGGCCAAGGTGCTGGACGGCCATTACCTGGTGGAAAACCGCTTCCTGCTGCAAGCCGAAGTGCGCCGCCACGGCGAAGCCATCGGCCAGGGCGACGCCCTCAACGATGTGGTGCTGCACCCCGGCAAGTCGACGCGGATGATCGAGTTCGAGTTGTACATCGACGGCCAGTTCGTGTGCAGCCAGAAGGCCGACGGCCTGATCGTCGCCACGCCGACCGGGTCCACGGCCTACGCGCTGTCGGCCGGTGGGCCGATCATGCATCCCAAGCTGGATGCCATTGTGATCGTGCCGATGTATCCCCATATGTTGTCCAGCAGGCCTATCGTGGTCGACGGCAACAGTGAGCTGAAAATCGTGGTGTCAAAAGACATGCAGATCTACCCGCAAGTCTCCTGCGACGGGCAGAACCATTTCACCTGCGCCCCCGGTGACACCATCACCGTGAGCAAAAAGGCACAGAAGTTGCGATTGATCCACCCGCTGGACCACAACTACTACGAAGTGTGCCGGACCAAGCTGGGCTGGGGCAGCCGCTTGGGGGGTGGAGGCGACTGATGCTCGATCCCGCGCGTAGCTACGACCTGATTGGTGACGTGCACGGTTGCGCTCATACCCTTGAGCACTTGCTCGACCGGTTGGGTTACCACAAGCAGGGCGGTACCTGGCGGCATCCGTCGCGAATGGCCGTGTTCCTCGGCGATATCATCGACCGTGGCCCGCGCATTCGCGAGGCGCTGCATATCGTCCACGACATGACCGAGGCCGGCCAGGCGCTGTGCATCATGGGCAACCATGAGTTCAACGCGCTGGGCTGGAGCACGCCCGCCGCCCCAGGCAGCGGCAAGCAGTTTGTGCGCGAGCACACGCCACGCCACGCGCGGTTGATCCACGAGACCCTGACCCAGTTCGAACAGCACCCGGCAGACTGGCACGATTTCCTCGGCTGGTTCTATGACATGCCGCTGTTTGTCGACGCCGGGCGATTCCGCGTAGTGCACGCTTGCTGGGACAACGGCTTTATCGAGCCCCTGCGCGCGCATTTCCCGGATGGCTGCATCGACGAACACTTCCTGCAAGCCGCCGCCGTGCCCGGCAGTTTCGCCAGCAATGCCTTCGACCGCCTGTTGCGCGGTACCGACATGCGCCTGCCGGACGGCTTGACCCTGACCGGCGGCGACGGCCTGACGCGCTCGTTCTTCCGTACCAAGTTCTGGGAAGACGACCCGAAGACCTACGGCGATATCGTGTTCCAGCCCGATGCGCTGCCGGAACCTGTGGCCGCCACGCCGCTGTCGTCCACTGAAAAGAATTCCCTGCTGCGCTACGGCGTCGACGAGCCATTGCTGTTCGTCGGCCACTACTGGCGCAGCGGCAAACCGGCGCCGATCCGCCCGAACCTGGCCTGCCTGGACTACAGCGCGGTGCTGTACGGCAAGCTGGTGGCGTACCGGCTGGATCAGGAAACCCGCCTGGACCCGCGTAAATTTGTTTGGGTCGATGTCGAGCGCCCTGAGGTTATTTCATGAGTACCGTTGCTGTATTACGCCTGCCGCTGGCGGTGGATTTGAGTGGTTTCGTCAAGCTTCTGCAACGCATGCAAGTGCCCCATCGCGTCAGCGAAGAAGCCGGGGAGCAGGTGCTGTGGGTGCCTGACTCCATCAGTGAAGACGTGAAGGTCCTGTACCAGCGCTTTCCGGCCGGTGACCCGGACCAGCAACTGGACATTCCCGAGCAGGCGACGTCGACCAGGCGTCCCGGGTTTGCCCAGCAGCTTCGCCACAGCCCGGTGACCGCGTTGGTGTTGCTGCTGAGCATCATCGTCGGCGCCGTTACGTTGCTGGGGGATAACCTGCAAGCCATGAGCTGGCTGACGTTCCTGCCGTTCAGCGTGGCAGGCGAGTACATCCGTTTCACGCCATTGACCGACAGCCTGGCGTCGGGACAGTGGTGGCGCCTCGTCACGCCGATGTTGATCCACTTCGGCATCCTGCACCTGGCCATGAACGGCATGTGGTACTGGGAGCTGGGGCGGCGCATCGAGTTGCGCCAGGGCAGCATCAACCTGCTGGGCCTGACCCTGCTGTTCAGCCTGGTGTCGAACTACGCTCAATACTATTTTGGTGGTCCCGGCCTGTTTGGCGGGTTGTCCGGCGTGCTGTATGGCTTGCTCGGGCATTGCTGGATCTATCAGTGGGTGTCGCCGAATCCGGTGTATCGCCTGCCTCGCGGGGTGTTGGTGATGATGCTGGTGTGGCTGGTGCTGTGCCTGTCGGGCCTGGTCTCGATGATCGGCTTCGGCGAAATCGCCAACGCGGCCCACGTGGGTGGCCTGGTGATGGGTTGCCTGACCGGTTTGTTGGGTGGCTTGTACAGCCGCCGCAAAATGTCTCCTATTTAGTTAAGGAAGAGTCTTATGTCCTCTTTTGTCGAAATGATCGAAAACATCACCCCGGACATCTACGAGAGCCTCAAGCTCGCCGTGGAAATCGGCAAATGGTCCGATGGCCGCAAGCTCACCGCCGAGCAGCGTGAATTGTCGTTGCAGGCGGTGATCGCCTGGGAACTGCAGAACCTGCCGGAAGACCAGCGCACCGGCTACATGGGCCCGCAGGAATGCGCCTCGAAGTCGGCGCCGGTGCCGAACATCCTGTTCAAGTCGGATGCCATCCATTGATTGAGATTGGCCGTGGTGCAGTCAGCAAGATGTCGGCGCAGTTGGGTGAGCCGACCGTTCAATACGCGTTTCGCCTGGGCGACACCGAGGTGCCGGTCAATCCATTGATCGGCACTACCGTGCGCCTGGAATACCTCGGTGCGATCCATTGCACCCATTGCGGTCGCAAGACCAAGACCAGTTTCAGCCAGGGTTACTGCTACCCGTGCATGACCAAACTGGCCCAGTGCGACCTGTGCATCATGAGCCCCGAGCGCTGCCATTACGACGCCGGCACCTGCCGCGATCCGGCCTGGGGTGAAAAATTCTGCATGACCGACCACGTGGTGTACCTGGCGAACTCGTCGGGGATCAAGGTCGGCATCACCCGCGCCAGCCAGCTGCCGACCCGCTGGCTCGACCAGGGTGCCAGCCAGGCGCTGCCGATCATGCGCGTTGCCACGCGCCAGCAGTCGGGCTTCGTCGAAGACCTGTTCCGCAGCCAGGTGGCCGACAAGACCAACTGGCGCGCGTTGCTCAAGGGCGATGCCCAGGCCGTCGACCTTGCGCAGGTGCGCGACGAACTGTTCGCCAGCTGTGCCGAAGGCATGCTCGGTTTGCAGGAACGCTTTGGCCTGCAGGCCATCCAACCGGTGACCGACATCGAACCGATCGAAATCCGCTACCCGATCGAGCAGTATCCGACCAAGATCGTCAGCTTCAACCTGGACAAGAACCCGATTGCCGAAGGCACGCTGATGGGGATCAAGGGCCAATACCTGATCTTCGATACCGGCGTGATCAATATTCGTAAATACACGGCCTACCAGCTCGCCGTGCATCAGTAGAAGGACGACAGACATGCGCACCGAACAGCCGAAGATGATTTACCTGAAGGACTATCAGGCGCCGGACTACCTGATCGACGAGACGCACCTGACCTTCGAGTTGTTCGAGGATCATAGCCTGGTCCACGCGCAGCTGGTGATGCGCCGCAACCCCGAGCGCGGCGCCGGCTTGCCGCCGCTGGTGCTGGACGGGCAGCAGTTGGAGCTGCTGTCGGTGAACCTGGCCGACCAGGAACTGACCGACGCCGACTACCAGTTGAGCGACAGCCACCTGACCGTGCACCCCACCAGCGCGACCTTCACCCTCGACACCACGGTGAAGATCCACCCGGAAACCAATACCGCCCTGGAAGGCCTGTACAAATCCGGCGGCATGTTCTGCACCCAGTGCGAGGCCGAGGGTTTCCGCAAGATCACCTATTACCTCGACCGTCCGGACGTGATGAGCGTGTTCACCACCACGGTGATCGCCGAGCAACACAGCTACCCGGTGTTGCTGTCCAACGGCAACCCGATTGCTTCCGGCCCTGGCGAAGACGGCCGGCACTGGGCGACCTGGGAAGATCCGTTCAAGAAGCCGGCGTACCTGTTTGCACTGGTGGCCGGTGATTTGTGGTGTGTCGAAGACACCTTCACCACCATGACCGAGCGCACCGTGGCGCTGCGTATCTATGTCGAGCCGGAAAACATCGACAAGTGCCAGCACGCCATGAACAGCCTGAAGAAATCCATGCGCTGGGACGAGGAAGTCTATGGCCGTGAGTACGACCTCGACATTTTCATGATCGTCGCGGTCAACGACTTCAACATGGGCGCCATGGAAAACAAGGGCCTCAACATCTTCAACTCCAGCGCCGTGCTGGCCCGTGCCGAAACCGCCACCGACGCCGCGCACCAGCGAGTCGAGGCGATCGTTGCCCACGAATACTTCCACAACTGGTCGGGCAACCGCGTGACTTGCCGCGACTGGTTCCAGCTGTCGCTGAAGGAAGGCTTCACGGTATTCCGTGATTCGCAGTTCTCTGCCGACATGAACTCGGCCACCGTCAAGCGCATCCAGGACGTGGCTTATCTGCGCACTCACCAGTTCGCCGAAGATGCCGGTCCCATGGCCCACGCGGTACGTCCGGACGGCTTTATCGAGATCTCCAACTTCTACACCCTGACCGTGTACGAAAAGGGCTCGGAAGTCGTCCGTATGATCCAAACCTTGCTTGGCGCCGAAGGGTTCCGCAAAGGCAGCGACCTGTACTTCGAACGCCACGACGGCCAGGCTGTGACCTGCGATGACTTCATCAAGGCCATGGAAGACGCCAACGGCGCTGACCTGACCCAGTTCAAGCGCTGGTACAGCCAGGCCGGTACGCCACGCCTGGCGGTGAGCGAGTCCTACGACGCGGTGGCTAAAACCTACAGCCTGACCTTCCGTCAAAGCTGCCCGGAAACCCCGGACAAGGTGGAAAAACTGCCGTTCGTGATTCCGGTTGAGCTGGGCCTGCTGGACGGGAAAGGCGCGGGCATCGCCTTGCGCCTGGCCGGTGAAACCGCTGCCGGCGCCACGTCCCGCGTGATCTCGGTGACCGAAGCCGAACAGACCTTCACCTTTGTCGACATCGCCGAGCACCCGCTGCCGTCGCTGCTGCGTGGCTTCTCGGCGCCGGTGAAGCTGAGCTTCCCGTATAACCGCGACCAACTGATGTTCCTGATGCAGCACGACAGCGATGGCTTCAATCGCTGGGACGCCGGCCAGCAGCTGTCGGTGCAGGTGTTGCAGGAGCTGATCGCCCAACATCAGCAGGGCAAGGCGCTGGTGCTGGATCAACGCCTGATCACTGCACTGCGCAGCGTATTGAGCGACGAAAGCCTGGACCAGGCGATGGTCGCCGAGATGCTCTCGCTGCCGAGCGAAGCCTACCTGACCGAAATCAGCGACGTGGCGGATGTCGACGCCATCCACGCGGCCCGCGAGTTTGCTCGCAAGCAGTTGGCCGACAACCTGTTCGAAGGCCTGTGGCTGCGTTACCAGGCCAATCGCGACCTGTCGAAGAAAACCCCGTACGTGGCCGAGGCGGAACACTTTGCCCGTCGCGCCTTGCAGAACATTGCGCTGTCGTACCTGATGCTCAGCGGCAAGCCGGAAGTGCTGGCGGCGACCCTTGAACAGTTCGACGCGTGCGACAACATGACCGAGCGCCTGACGGCCCTGGCGGTGCTGGTCAACTCGCCGTTCGAAGAAGAAAAAGCCAAGGCGCTGGCGGTGTTTGCCGAGAACTTCAAGGACAACCCGCTGGTCATGGACCAGTGGTTCAGCGTGCAGGCGGGCAGTGGTTTGCCGGGCGCGCTGGAGCGGGTCAAGACATTGATGCAGCACCCTGCGTTCAACATCAAGAACCCGAACAAGGTGCGGGCACTGGTGGGCGCGTTTGCCGGGCAGAACCTGATCAACTTCCACGCGGCAGATGGTTCGGGTTATCGGTTCCTGGCGGACCTGGTGATCCAGTTGAATGGCTTCAACCCCCAGATTGCTTCGCGGCAATTGGCGCCGTTGACCCGCTGGCGCAAGTACGACAGCGTGCGGCAGGCGCTGATGAAAGGCGAACTGGAGCGGATTCGCGCTTCGGGCGAGCTGTCCAGCGATGTGTTTGAAGTGGTGAGCAAAAGCCTCGCTTAACTGAGGCTGAGTACTGCATCTGTGGCGAGGGAGCTTGCTCCCGCTGGAGTGCGCAGCGCTCCCAAGATTTTGGGGCCGCTACGCAGCCCAGCGGGAGCAAGCTCCCTCGCCACTACGGGTCTTAGATAACCGGCGGCCAGCGCAGGTCTTGGGCATCATCGTCCGTATAACGTGGGAAGCGCTCCGCGATCATCTCGTGGGGCACGCCCAGCGGTATCGCGCTGGCAGCATCCAGGCGGGCCACTTGCTCAGCCGAGAGTTGCACACTCAACGCACCCAGGGTGCCGTCCAGTTGTTCGCGGGTACGCGGCCCCAGGATCGGGATCAGCGCGGTGGTAGAACGACGGGCCTTTTCCCGCAGCCAGGCGATGGCGATGTGAGTTGGCGTGGCGTCCAGTTCACCGGCAACCGCCAGCAGGGTGTCGAGCACTGCCGTTTCCCGTGCGCTTTTTTCAGCGTGGACCAAAATCCCCAGCTTGCTGGCGCGGGTATCGTCCTGGCTGTTGCGGTACTTCCCGGTCAGAAAACCACCCCCCAGCGGTGACCATAAAGTCGCGGCCAGGCCCAGGGCCTCGGCCATGGGCAGCAGCTCGCGGTCAGCGGTGCGTTCGGCCAGGCTGTATTCGGTCTGGATCGCTACCAGGGGTGCAAAGCCGCGCACTTCAGCGAGCAGGTCGGCGCGGGCAATGCGCCAGGCGGGGAAGTTGGACAGCCCGGCGTAGTGGATCTTGCCGGCACGCACCAGGTCATCAAAACCCCGCAGGATCTCTTCCATCGGCGTGACGTTGTCGCTGATATGCGCCCAGAACAGGTCGATGTGGTCGGTGTTCAAGCGTTTCAGGCTTTCTTCGACGGCGCGCACCATGTTCTTGCGGTTGTTGCCAAGCTTGAGGGTGCCTTCGTCTTGAGGCTGGGTGCGCAGGGTGTATTTGCTGGCGATCACCAGGCGGTCGCGTTCCGAGGCAATGAACTCGCCGAGCAGCACTTCCGATTGGCCGAACTGGTAGCCGTTGGCAGTATCGAGGAAGTTTCCGCCGGCCTCCAGATAACCGTCGTAGATTCGCTTGGACTCGTCGCGCTCGGCGCCGTGGCCCCAGCCTGTGCCGAAATTGGCGGTACCCAGGGCCAGCTCTGAAACCCGCAGGCCGCTGCGACGGCCAAAGACTTTATTGCGCATACCGAAACTCCTGACGCTGTGGTTGGTTTAAATGTTTCGCAACATCTATTAAATATGATGCGAGTCATATATTTCGTCAAGGGGCTTTTTTGGCGGCTGAAGGGAAGGGTGCCTGCTCCTGACACTTTCTGACGGAGGCCTCTGCTAAGCTGCGCCACCTTTCTTTTTCGAGCATGATCAACGTGTCGCGTACCAGTCGTCTGTTGACCTTGTTGCAAGTCCTGCGGGGCAAAAAGCGCCCGGTGACGGCCGCCGTGCTGGCGGCAGAACTGGAGATTTCCGAGCGCACGCTGTACCGCGATATCGCCGAACTGACCGCGTTGGGCGCACCGATCTACGGCGAGGCGGGCGTGGGCTATGTGCTGCGTGCGGGCCTGTTCCTGCCGCCGCTGATGCTCAATGCCGACGAGACCGAAGCCATCGTGCTGGGCTTGCGGTATGTCGACCAGCGCGGTGATGACGTACTGAGCCAGGCGGCGGCCAATGCGCTTGCAAAGATCGCCGACGTGCTTGACCCGGCTGCCCAGGAAGCCTTGCGCAATCCGACGGTGCTGCCGGGCCCGCCAGGCTTCGGCTACCCGGAAAACCGCGTGCCGTTGAATGTGTTCCGCGAGGCCATTCGCGGCCAGGCCAAGCTGCACATCGACTACGCCGATGCCAGCCAGACCGCCAGCCAGCGCCTGATCTGGCCCCTGGCCCTGGGCTTTCTCAACGAAGTGCGGGTGATCGTCGCGTGGTGTGAATTGCGTGGGGCCTATCGCACCTTCCGCACCGACCGAGTGGCCGCCGCGCGCCTGCAAGGTGAACGTTATCCTGGCCGCCGCAGCGACTGGTTGCGGGGCTGGCGCAAGCTGATGGAACAGAACGAATCCGGGCCGTTCACTCCTGACAAGAACTGACACAACGCTGCTTTAGGATGGCTCCATAAATCACTAAAAAGGAGCTGTCACCATGTCCCAACCCACCCCTGAACTGGCTCCGGCTATTGCAACCTACATTGCCGCGGCGAATGCCGGCGACACCTCGCTGGTGGCCGACTGTTTCGCCGAAGATGCCAACGTGTTCGACGAAGGCGAGCACCGGGTCGGTACCGCCGCCATCGCCCGCTGGATGGAAGACACCGGGCGTCGTTACCAGCCCAGGGTCCAGGTGCTGAATGTGCAGCACCGCACGGGCAAGGTGCTGGTCAGCAACCTGATCACCGGCAGCTTTCCCGGCAGCCCGCTGGAGCTGCGCTATACCTTCCGCCTCAATGAACACGGCAAGATTGCCCGATTGGATATTTCCCTGTAGCCATCATGGCATACTGACGGGCATGACTTTCGACTCGCCACTTGCCGCCTATCAGCACGCCATCACCGAACAGGGTTTTGTCCCCGACGACGCCCAGCGCGAGGCGGTGCAAGCCCTGCAGGACTGCCATCAGGCCTTGCACCACGGCCCTGGGCCCATCACTGGGGTGTACCTGTGGGGCCCGGTCGGCCGGGGCAAGACCTGGCTGATGGACCAGTTCTACCAAAGCCTGGGAGTGCCAGCGCGGCGCCAGCATTTTCATCACTTCATGGGCTGGGTGCACCAGCGTTCATTCCAGCTCACGGGCACCCACGATCCCTTGCAGGCCCTGGCCCGCGAACTGAGCCGGGAAGTGCGGGTGCTGTGTTTCGATGAGTTGTTTGTCAACGACATTGGTGACGCCATCATCCTCGGCCGGCTGTTCCAGGTGATGTTCGAGGAAGGCGTGGTGATGGTCTGCACGTCCAACCAGCCACCGGACCAGCTGTACGCCGACGGTTTCAACCGGGATCGTTTCCTGCCGGGAATCGAGGCGATCAAACAGCATATGCGGGTGGTGGCAGTCGATGGCGGGGAGGATCATCGGCTGCACCCGGGCACCGCACTGCAGCGTTACTGGGTCGACCAGCCCGACGCGTTGGCCGAGGTGTTTCGCCAGTTGAGCGCCGGGCAGGCATTGAGCAGCGCCCCGGTTGCGGTCGGCTACCGCTCCATCGTGGCAGTGCAGTCCAGTGAAACCGTGCTGTGGTGTTGCTACGCCGACCTGTGTGAGCAGCCGTTGGCGGCGATGGATTTCATGCTGCTGTGTGATCGGTTCAAGGCCATTTTGCTCGGCGAGGTGCCCAACCTCAGCGCGCAAAAGCGCCCGGGACGAATCGCCCGGGGCACCGAAGACGCTGCCGAACGGGTGGACGCCGGGGACCGGGAACTGCCGGAACTGTCGGTGCATGACGACAGCGTCCGGCGTTTCATCGCGCTGGTGGACGAGTGCTACGACCGCAAGGTGCCGCTGTACATCGAGGCACGGGTGCCGCTGGAAAGTCTCTACACCGAGGGTTACCTGGAGTTTCCATTCCGCCGCACCCTGAGCCGCCTGCAGGAGATGCAACTGGCACGGTTTGGCGAGCCTGGCGCGCTTTCACGCGGGCAAATGTAGTTAATCTCCTTCATCTAATGCCTGCACCGCGCTTACAATCGAGCCCTTTTATGGGGACCGAGTCCCTGTCGTACCGTCAACGAGGAAGGAAATGGACAGCGCAGACATCCTGGTGCTGCAAGCCAGCTACACCAATCCGGTACACGCCGAGGCCATTGGCCTGGTGCTCAATCATTACGCCGAAGACCCCATGGGCGGTGGCCACAGCCTGCCGGCCGACCGCTTGCAGCAACTGCCGGCAGAGCTGGCCAAGCGCGCCCACGCGTTCAGTGTGCTGGCCTTTGTCGGCGGTACGCCGGCCGGCCTGGTGAACTGCTTTGAAGGGTTTTCCACCTTTGCCTGCCGCCCGCTGGTCAACGTGCACGACGTGGTGGTGATGGATCAATTCCGTGGCCTGGGGCTGAGTCAGAAGATGCTGCAAAAGGTCGAGGAAATTGCTCGCCAGCGCGGTTGCTGCAAGATCACCCTCGAGGTGCTTGAAGGCAACGCCGTGGCGCAGTCGGCGTATCGAAAGTTTGGGTTTGATGATTCGGTATTTGATCCGCAACATGGCCGGATGTTGTTCTGGAGCAAACCGCTTTAATTAATGTTTATTTAATTAAAGGCAAAAAAAGGCGCCAGCAAGTGGCGCCAAATTGACCTTGGCTATCAGAGCGGAATAGCACAGGTATTGCGGGTAAATCAGCTGTTCGGTGTGTTGGTAGTTTGGTCGGCCGTTGCCGGCTTTTCGGTCTTGCCGTCAGCCATTGCGGTTTGCTGGGCAGCACCGTGAGTCTGTTGCTGAACGAAGGTGAAGTTGTTGTAGAACTCCTTCGAGCGCTCTGAGCCGCCTTCTGCAAAGGCGGCTACGGAAGTCATGGTCATCAGGCCGGCGAGGATAACAGTCGAAAATTTCATGGCAGTGTCTCAGTAAGTGTGTTGGGTCCGCGCGTTGTCATCAGCGGCGGGATGGGGAGACTGTGGGCCAATGATATTAAGTAAGGGTTAACCTCGCGCTGACCGAAAGTTAACGATTTCGTTAACTTCCAATCTTTAGCAGCGATGAATTCAGAGCTTCCAGTCCAGTGCAACGCTGATAGAACGCGGGTCTCCCCAATACACGCCGTTATAGAAGCCGACGCGCTCGTAATATTTTTTATCAAATAGGTTGTTGATATTAAGTGACGCCGACAAGTGGTCATCGAACTCATAGCGCGACATCAGGTTGACCACGGTATAGGCCTGCTGGGTGATCCGGGTGCGCTCCCTGATCAGGGCTCCATTGGTGTCCCGGCCAACCGGGCGATAGGCGAAGTCGTAGAAGTCGCTTTGCCAATTCACCGCGCCGCCGACCGTCAGCGCGTGCCATTCGCCGGGCAGGCGGTAGGCCGTGGACACGCGCAGCAGGTTCAGCGGCAGGTGGGTGTTGTTGCGCTGCTTGTCACCGTTCAGGGAGTGGGTGTAGGTGTATCCGGCGGTCAGGTTCCAGTCGGGGCGCACCTCTCCGGACACCTCTACCTCGAAACCCTGAACCTTGTTGCCTTTGCCGCCGGATGTGAAGAACTGCTCACCGGTCTCCGGATCCGGTGGGGTCAAACTGTCCAGTTCCGCGACGTTGTCCTGTTTGCTCCAGAAGTACGCGGCCGCCAGGTTCAGGCGCTCTTCCAGCAGGCTGCCCTTGATGCCCACTTCATAGTTGCTGCCTACCACCGGCTCCAGGTATTGCTTGCCGGCGTTGCGTTCTTCCTGCGGGTTGAAGATGTCGGTGTAGCTGGCGTAGACGGTGTACTCCGGGGTCAGGTCGTAGAGCAGGCCGGCGTAAGGTGTCCACATGTCGTTGTGGGTCTGGCTGGATTTTGACGTACCGAGGAACTGGTCAGTGTCCCTGTTGTAGTTGTAGGTGGTGCTCTCGATCTCCCAGCTGCCGTAGCGGCTGCCCAATACCGCATGCAGGCGATCGGTCAGGCTCAGGCGGGTGGCCAGGTAGCCGGCCTTTTGGCGGGTGCTGCCTTGTTCGCCCTTGAGGCCGGTGTTGGTGTCGGGGAATTTGCCGATCCCGCCCATGTGTTTCCAATCGTCGATGCTGGTGTAGTCCTTCGGCACCGTACCGCTGCGCAGGTGTGGCGAAGCGTCACGCTGCTCGGACTCGCCGTAACCCACCATCAATTCGTGCTCACGACCCAGCAGGGCATAGGACCCGGACAGGTTCAAGTCGACCACGTCCATTTTCGAGGTGCCGAGCATGTGGCTGGTCCAGGCGGTCATGCCGCTGCGGTCGGCATTCGGGAAGCCTGAGCCGCCGTAATAGACCTTGCCGTCGGTGTCGCTTTCACGGTGGGTATAGGCGGCCTTCAGGTGCCAGTCACCCGCCAGGCGGTGGTCGAGGGTAGCGAAGGTGGTTTCATCTTTCAGCGGCCAGGAACTCCAGTGGGCCGCGATGTTGGCGGAGCGGGGCAGCCTGGCTTTGCTGCCGTCGCTGTTCCAGTAGGGCAAGGTGCCCCACGCGGTGCCCTGCACATGCTTGTTCTGGTAATCGAAGCCCACCGCCAGCACCGTGTCGTCGGTCAGGTCGCCTTCGAGGATGCCGTAGCCGACTTCCCGTTGCAGCGCGTAGTTGTCGCGGTAGGACTGGGTGTCACGGTAGGCGAGCACCGTGCGGCCGCGCAGGCGCCCATCAAACGCCAGGGGGCCGCCAACGTCCAGGTAGCTGTAGTAATTGTCGTGGGAGCCGCCACTGACGCCTGTCTTGGCCTGCCACTGTGCGGTCGGACGTTTGCGCACCATATTGACCGTGGCCGAGGGGTCGCCGGCGCCGGTGGTCAGGCCGGTGGCGCCGCGGACCACTTCGACCCGGTCGTAGATGATGGTGTCGGCATCGGACTTCATGCGGCCGAAGGTGTTGAGCATGCCGTCAATCTGGAAGTTGGTGATGCCGTAGCCGCGCGAGGAATAGCCGACCCGGTCGGAGTCCAGGTGCTGCACCACCACGCCGGTGGTCTGGCGCATCACTTCGGTCAGGGTGTTGAGGTTGAAGTCGTCCATCTGCTGGCGGGTGATCACCGAGACCGACTGCGGGGTTTCCTTGATGGACAGGTTCAGCCGGGTGGCGGTGCCCATTGAGCCTGTGGTGTAGGCACCGGTGTGTTCGGTGTTGGCGCCAAGGCCTTCGGCGGTGATGCTGGTGCTGCCCAGTTCCAGGGCTTTGGCCGGCGCTTGGGATTCCTGGTCGGGGTCGTTTTCGGCCAGCAGGTCCGGGCTCAGCACCACGCTGAAGAGGCCCAGGGTCAAGGTCATGGAACGGGTAATAGGCGCGAACATCGCGGCGAACTCCTTGTCGTCTATGAAAAATGCCATTGGCTCAAAGACGAAAGGAGGCGGGGAACTTTAGCGCTAAACGAGAATAATTATTATCTTTGCGTTGCAGCCAAATCGGGTTTCACCGCATTGCGCGGATGAAACCCGGGCGATTCAAGCTACTTGACGACCACGTTGGCGGCGTCTGGCTTGGGCTTGATCAGGCTGAAATCAATCAGCGGTTTTTGCTGGCGTGCATACGGGTCGCCAATCATCCGTGGCCGAGGCTTGAAGCTGTCACTGACCAGGCTCTTGCTGTGGTCCAGTTCGTCGAAGCTCAACCCGGCCATGTCGGCCCAGGTATGGATTAGCTGCGAGCTGGTGTAAGGGCGCTGCAAGTCACCGGCAAAACTCCAGTCATGGCTTTCACGCCACTTGGGTGATGCGTACGCCATGAACGGAATGGTGTACATCGGTGCCGTCGGCTTGCCTTCGTTGCGGCCCAGGGTGTTGTGGCCGGCCGAATCGAACACGTCTTCGCCGTGGTCGGAAAGGTACAGCAGGAAACCGTTCGGATCGGTCTTGGCGTAGTCCTTGATCAGGCTCGACACCACGAAATCGTTGTACAGCACCGCATTGTCGTAGCTGTTGTAGGTCGGCAACTGTGCGTCGCTGACCCCCTCAGGCACGCCCTGGCGGTCGGTGAACTTGTCGAAGGTCGGCGGGTAGCGGTACTGGTAGCTCATGTGGGTACCCAGCAGGTGCACCACGATGAATTTGCGTTCGGCAGTGTCGGACATGGCCTTGGCAAACGGCTCCAGCACGTCGCCGTCATACTGGCGCGCATTCTGGTTGCGATTGTTGTTCAGGTACACCTGCTCGTCGGCCTGTTCGGAGAAGGTCGTGAGCATGGTGTTGCGCTTGGTCATGGTCTGCTGGTTGGTGATCCAGAAGGTCTTGTAGCCGGCCTGCTTCATCACGCTGACGATGGACGGGGTCTTGAGGTACAGGTCCGGGTTTTCTTCGTCGGCGAAGGTCAGCACCTGTTGCAGCGCCTCGATGGTGTACGGGCGCGGGGTAATGACGTTGTCGAACACCGCCAGTTGGTCCCGCAGCTTGTCCAGTTCCGGCGTGGTGTTGCGCGGGTAGCCATACAGGCTCATGCGCTGGCGGTTGGTGGACTCGCCGATCACCAGCACCAGCGTCGACGGCTGGCCGGCCATGCTGTCCTTGAGGTTGGTCAGGGGCGGGATCTTGCTGGCGCTGGTCAGCATGCCTTGCATGTTATCCAGTTGTTCGGTGTAGCGGCGGTAGGCGACGATCATCTGCCATGGCACTGCCGGCTCGATACGGGTTTCGAAGCGGTCGATGGCCAGTTCCATGGTCTCGCTCTTGGCGATCTGCTTGACCAGCGGGTAGCCGACGATGGCAATCACGATTGCGGCAGCCGCCAGCATGGCCTGGCCACGTGGCAGGTAAACCGGGCGTACGCGGGTCCACAGGAAAACGGCCATGGCGGTGTGGGCAATGAACGCCAGCACGATCCACCAGGCAAAGTATTGGGTGGCGTATTCGCCGGCTTCAGAGATGTTCGACTCGAACATGATGAAGATGACGCTTTGAGAGAATTCCTGCTGGTAGATGAAGAAATAACCCAGGCTGGCCATGGAACAGGCCCACAGCACCACGCCAATCAACCCCGCCACCAGGCGCGCGCGACGCGGGAACAACAGCATCGGCGCCAGCCACAGGGCGCTCATGAAGAATGCCTGGCGGAAACCACTGAAGCCGGAGGTGCCGGTCAGTTGGATCAGCAGTTGGGTAATGCCCGAGAAATACCAGAAGAACAGAAACATCCAGCCGAGGCCGGCCCAATCAAAACCTTTCGCAGACGTAGTGCTGCGTTTGAACATCGCCATCCAGCGCTCCAACCCGATAATTTCAGTGTCAACGCGCAGGGATGCACGCAAACAGAGGGCCTGCGCACGTAGCGCGGCCCTATTCGGCGGGAGTATCGGGAGGGGGATGTGAAAACTTCGTGAGTTATTCCTGAACGGTTCGTTCAGCCCACGTTCAGCAAAGTACGGGCTGGGTGCCGGACGGCTGATTGAGCTGGCCCTGCAAGTGCGAGCGCAGACGCATGACTTCCTGCTGCAGTTGGTCGCGCTCGTTTTTCAACTGGCGCAATTCATCGCGGCGAATGGTGACGTAGAGGGTCTGTGGCGGACGGGTCATGTGTGCAGTGCTCATTGCTTACCTCGCAAATAGCCGGTCTATCGCGGTGCCAGAGCGCTTGAATCGAGGCTCTCGGCAACAGTCGGGGCAATTCTGAATTCTTTTTTTAACGAAGGGAACTTTTTTATTTTTGATGGTCGTTGTGACTTTTAGCCCACTGAAGGCGAAAGGATGGCCACTTTTTGTCATGAAACTATGCCAATCCGCTCTGGACTAACCCTCATTAGCCTCATTGCGCTATAAACTGTGACACACATTTATTCGTAGTAAGGAGCATCAGCACATGCAACTGGGGATTATTGGACTAGGCCGCATGGGTGGCAACATTGCGCGGCGCCTGATGCTCAATGGGCATACCACCGTGGTTTACGACCGCAATGAAGCATTCGTAAAAGGTCTGGCAGGCGAGGGCGCCACGGGCGTTGCTGACCTGGCAGGCCTGGTGGCCGGGCTGCAAAAGCCCCGGGCGATCTGGGTGATGCTGCCGGCAGGCGACCCGACCGAGAACACCATTGAAGAACTGAGCCAACTGCTTGAAGACGGTGATGTGATCATCGACGGCGGCAACACCTTCTATAAGGATGACATCCGTCGGGCCAAGGCCCTGTCGGAAAAAGGCCTGCACTATGTCGACGTCGGCACCTCCGGCGGCGTCTGGGGCCTGGAGCGCGGCTACTGCATGATGATCGGCGGCGACGCCGAGACCGTTAAGCTGCTGGACCCGATCTTCGAAAGCCTGGCACCGGGCCTGGGCACCATCCCGCGTACCAAGGACCGTTCCGCCGCAGCGGACAGCCGTGCCGAGCGCGGCTATATCCACGCAGGGCCTGCCGGTTCCGGGCACTTCGTCAAGATGATCCACAACGGCATCGAGTACGGGATGATGCAGGCCTTCGCCGAAGGTTTCGACATCCTCAAGACCAAGAATTCGGAGAACCTGCCGCAAGACCAGCGCTTCGACCTGAATGTTGCCGATATCGCCGAAGTCTGGCGCCGCGGCAGCGTGGTGTCGTCCTGGCTGCTGGACCTGACCGCCGACGCCCTGGCCACCGATCCGAAGCTCGACGGGTATTCCGGCTCGGTCGCCGACAGTGGCGAAGGCCGCTGGACCATCGAGGCCGCCATGGAACAATCGGTACCGGTTCCGGTGCTGTCGAACTCGCTGTTCGCACGCTTCCGCTCCCGCCAGCAAAGTACCTACGGTGACAAAATGCTTTCTGCCATGCGCTTCGGCTTTGGCGGCCATGTGGAGACTCCCAAAAAATGACCGCCAACGGCAAGAAACCCAAGGCCGAACCCGCTCCGCCCACCACACTGTTTCTGTTTGGTGCCCACGGTGACCTGGTCAAGCGCCTGCTCATGCCGGCGCTGTACAACCTCAGCCGCGACGGGCTGCTGGGCGATGGCTTGCGCATTGTCGGCGTTGATCACAACGCCATCAGCGACGCCGATTTCGCCAAGAAGCTCGAGGACTTCATTCGCACCGAGGCCGCCAGCAAGGTCAAGGGCAATGCCGAGAACGCCCTGGACCCTGCATTGTGGGGACAGTTGGCCAAAGGCATCAGCTACGTCGAGGGTGATTTCCTCGACGACGGCACCTACGCCGATATCGGCAAGAAGATTGCCGACAGCGGTACTGGCAACGCGGTGTTTTACCTCGCCACCGCGCCGCGTTTCTTCGCCGAAGTGGTGCAGCGCCTCGGCGCGGCCGGCTTGCTGGAAGAAACCCCGGAGGCGTTCCGCCGGGTGGTGATCGAAAAGCCGTTCGGCTCCGACCTCGCCACCGCCGAAGCGCTGAACGCCTGCCTGCTCAAGGTGATGAGCGAAAAGCAGATCTACCGCATCGACCATTACCTGGGCAAGGAAACCGTCCAGAACATCCTCATCAGCCGTTTTTCCAATGTGCTGTTCGAGGCGTTCTGGAACAACCACTACATTGACCACGTACAAATCACCGCCGCCGAAACCGTCGGCGTGGAAACCCGTGGCAGCTTCTTCGAACACACCGGCACCCTGCGGGACATGGTGCCCAATCACCTGTTCCAGTTGCTGGCGATGGTCGCCATGGAACCGCCGGCTGCCTTTGGCGCCGACGCAGTGCGGGGCGAGAAGGCCAAGGTGATCGGGGCCATCCGGCCCTGGTCGCTGGAAGACGCACGGGCCAACTCGGTGCGTGGCCAGTACACCTCGGGTGAAGTCGGCGGCAAGCAGTTGCCGGGTTACCGCGAAGAGGCCAATGTTGCGCCAGACAGCAGCACCGAGACCTTCGTTGCCCTCAAGGTGTTGATCGACAACTGGCGTTGGGTGGGGGTGCCGTTTTACCTGCGCACCGGCAAGCGCATGAGCATCCGCGACACCGAGATCATCATCTGCTTCAAGCCGGCGCCTTACGCGCAGTTCCGTGATACCGAGGTCGATGAACTCAAGCCGACGTACCTGAAGATCCAGATCCAGCCGAATGAAGGCATGTGGTTCGACCTGCTGGCGAAAAAGCCCGGGCCGACCCTGGACATGGCCAACGTGGAGCTGGGGTTTGCCTACAAGGACTTCTTCGAGATGCAGCCGTCGACAGGTTACGAAACCCTGATCTACGACTGCATGACTGGCGACCAGACCTTGTTCCAGCGCGCCGACAACATCGAGAACGGCTGGCGTGCGGTGCAGCCTTTTCTCGATGCGTGGAAGCAGGATGACGGCATCCAGGCCTACAAGGCGGGTGAGGACGGCCCGGCGGCGGCTGATGCGTTGCTGGCCCGCGATGGCCGTACCTGGCACAGCCTCGGATGAGTGACTTGCCGAGTCAACCCATCCGTTTTGTGTTGAGTGATATGGATGGCACGTTGCTGCATCCGGATCACAGCCTCAGCCAGCGCACCATTGATACGGTTCGCGCCTTGCGCGCGGCCGGGGTGTTTTTCAGCCTGGCCAGCGGGCGACCGCCCAAGGCCATGCGTCAGCAGGTCGAAGCGCTGGGCATCGATGTGCCGATTGCCGGCTTCAACGGCGGCACGCTGGTCAATCCCGACGGCAGTATTCTGGTGGCGCATCACTTGCCGGCAGAAGCGGCGCTGGTGGCGTTGGCGTTGTTTACGCCGCAGCCGGACGTTGAAGTCTGGCTGTTTGCCGACGGCGACTGGCTGCGTCGCGATCCCGGCGGACCGATGGCGGTTCGCGAAGAGCACGGCCTGGGCTATGGGGCGATCGTGGTGGAGAGCTTCGAGCCGTATCTGGATCGGGTCGACAAGATTGTTGCGGCCAGTACCAATACCCAGCTGCTGATGGAACTCGAGGCGCAGTTGCAGCCCAGGGTCGAGGGATTGGCCCAGGTGTCGCGTTCGCAGCCGGTGTTCCTGGATGTCACCGCCATGAAGGCCAACAAGGGTGAAGCATTGAGAACCCTTGCGGCGCACCTCGGTGTGCCACTGCAACAGACCGCAGCCATCGGTGATGGCGGCAATGACCCGGCGATGTTTCATGTGGCGGGGTTGTCGATTGCCATGGGCCAGGCAGAAGAGGTGGTCAAGCGCCAGGCCAGCGTCGTGACCGGCAGCAATGTCGATGACGGTGCGGCGGAAGCCATCGAGCGGTTTATTCTCTCGGCCTATTGATCGGTAACCACACTAATAAGTAGTCAGCTATGCAAAGTTGCAACTTGCATGGCTGACTGTCCACTTGAGTTAGTGCGGGTCAATATATTGCGCAGCCGGGCGGCACACTTTCGGGTGCCGTCTCACGCACGCTTCAGTTACTTGGGCATTGCCCAGGATTGCAACTGGTAGCCATCTTTGTCGAGTTCGGCACGGGCCTGCAACAGCAAGTTCTCAAGCTGTGCCGGGTCGGTATAAGTGCTGGAAGACAGCTGCTTGCTACCGATACGGGTATTGGTGCGGTCGATGACGCTCAGGCTCAGGGCGCCGTTGCCATCGTGCCAGGCCACACATTGAAAGGGCTGGAAGGCACGGTCTGCGATCAAAAGAGCTTCGTTGATGCGGAGCGGGGCGTTCATGGGGTCTTCTCTCTAAATGCCCATTCAAGTGGAAGCCGTTGGTTGGGCGTGCCTAACGACTGGTTACTTGTACTGATGCACGATCACCGGGTGCGGGTCACATGTTAGAAGAAGATTTTTTAACTTTCCCTGATTAAAGTCATGTAAGGGGCTATTTTGAAAGCCTCATGAAAGTTATGCCGCGGCAATTGACCGCACCCGACTGACATAAAAGACCCGGTTCGTTCGCGACTTATAGCGAATCGGTACAAAGGGTGCGTCAAGATCTTGCTAGGGTTACCAGCAGACTTTGCAAATAGTTGTTTTTAAATAACTTTAACGATTTTGACGCCAAGGAATAGTCATGATTGTTACACCTGCCCCGCGCCGCCTGCTTGTGGTCGATCCCTGTGATGACTGCCATCGGCTATTGCCCGGTTTGCGCGCAGCGGGGTGGGACGTGGACAACTGCGCCCTCGAGTCGGTGGGTGAGCGCTCCTGTGACGTGGGTTTGTTGCGCCTGCAGCCGTTTCACCTGGAGCGACCCGAAGCGGTCAAGGAACTGATCAGCCGCAGCGGCACCGAGTGGATTGCGGTGCTTAACCAGGAAGTGCTGCGCCTGCAGAATGTCGGCGATTTTGTCTGTGAGTGGTTCTTCGACTTCCATACCTTGCCGTTTGATGTGTCACGGGTGCAGGTCACCCTGGGCCGCGCCTTCGGCATGGCGCGCCTGCGGGGCAAGGGCAACAACGCGCCTGCGGGCCAGCCGGAACACGAGTTGCTGGGGGACAGCCGTCCCATCCGGGAATTGCGCAAGCTGCTCGCCAAGCTGGCGCCCACTGAATCCCCGGTGTTGATCCGTGGCGACAGCGGCACCGGCAAGGAATTGGTCGCGCGTACCTTGCATCGCCAATCCCAGCGCCATGCCAAGCCGTTTGTGGCGATCAATTGCGGGGCGATTCCCGAACACCTGATCCAGTCCGAACTGTTTGGCCATGAGAAGGGCGCCTTCACCGGTGCCCATCAGCGCAAGGTGGGGCGGATCGAGGCGGCGCACGGCGGCACCCTGTTTCTCGATGAGATCGGCGACTTGCCCATGGAGCTGCAAGCCAACCTGCTGCGTTTTCTCCAGGAAAAACAGATCGAGCGAGTCGGCGGCAGCCAGCCGATTGCGGTGGATGTACGCGTGTTGGCGGCCACCCACGTCGACCTGGAAGCCGCGGTGGCAAAGGGCACTTTTCGCGAAGACTTGTATTACCGGCTCAACGTCCTGCAAGTGGTCACCGCGCCGTTGCGCGAGCGCCACGGTGACGTGGCGATGCTGGCCAACCATTTTTCACACTTCTACAGCCAGGAAACCGGCCGCCGTCCCCGCAGCTTCAGTGAAGACGCACTGGTGGCCATGGGCGAGCACGGTTGGCCGGGCAATGTGCGCGAGTTGGCCAACCGCGTGCGGCGGGGCCTGGTACTGGCGGAAGGGCGGCAAATCGAAGCCGTTGATCTGGGATTGCAAAGCCAGCAGGCAATCGCGCTGCCGATGGCTACACTGGAGGATTACAAGCACCGTGCCGAACGCCAGGCACTGTGCGATGTGCTCAACCGGCACAGCGACAACCTGAGTGTCGCGGCGCGTGTGCTGGGGGTTTCCCGGCCGACGTTCTACCGGTTGCTGCACAAACACCAGATCCGCTAGGGCGGGTAAACCGAAAAGCCCCGCAACGACCCTTATCGTTGCGGGGCTTTTCCCGTTGTCATGCCTTAAAAGTAATACGGGAACTTCAGGCTGAAGCTGAACGACGGCGCATCCGGTGTGATCCCGATGGCCAGGTTCGGCACGATGGTCAGGTTGTCGCTTGCCGCAATCGTCATGCCCACGTTGAAGTAACCCGCGTTGGCGTCGCTGGAAACCACTGACTGCCAGTCGCCGCCATCCGGCTTGAGCTTGCTCTTGCGTTGCACCAGGTCGGACACCGAGAACGACATACTCATCTTCTCGTTCAGCGCAAACGCCACGCCAGCGCCGATCTGGAAGCTGTCGCCCAACTGCACTTTCCCCGGGGTCTTCTGGCCGACCTGGGAGCTGATATCGCTGAACGAGTCTTCGAAGTTGTGGGTGTACGACAGCGAGCCAAACAATACCGCCGGGTCGAAGGTCTTGACCAGCGAGATACCCGGCGTGATCGACCACACACCGTTGCCGGTGGGCAGGCTCTCCGGCACGAAGAGGTTGGTGTTGCTGGATGACTGGACCAGCTTGATCCCAAACGGATCTTCGCCGGTGGGCGCCTTGACCCGCACCGACACCACGGCATCCGGCAGGTTGACGCTCTCGTCGAGGAATTTGTAGGCAATCCCGAAGTTGACGTCGCCGATAGTCGGGTCACGCGTGACCGATTGTTCCGAGGTCGCGGTGCCGCTGCCACCGTTGGCACCACCGGACTGATAGGTCGACTCGCGGTACACCACCGGCACGTTTATATCGAACTGCCAGCGGTTGTCGAGGTTGTAGCGGCCCGTGAGGTCGACGGTCCAGTTATCCGACTTGATCCGGTCCAGGTTGATGTTGCCGAGGAAGATCGAGTCCAGCGCCAGGAAGCCGTTGAGGGTCAACTGGCGGGCATCGTAGCGGGAATAGGTGACGCCGGTTTCAAAGCTGAACTTGCCGTTGCCAAAGAACCCGCTGGCCTCGTTATACAAGTTGCTCACGCTCTGCGCCGGGGCCGAATCATCCTTGAGGGACTGGCCGTAGGACGCGCCACCGGCTGCACCGCCCGAGGCCGCCGCCGCGCCGACTCCCGGCGTGTTGCCGGCCACCGTGGTGCCGCCTTTCTGGAAGTCTGCCGGGGATTTGGCGAGGCGCTTGGGCGGCGGCGCCACCGGTTGTTCTTCCACCTGGCGTACCCGTTGTTCCAGCACCGCCAGTGCTTTTTGCTGCACTTCGTAGCGTTGCTTGAGCTCCAGCAATTCCTTTTTCAATGTGTCTATGTCGGTGTCCGGCGCGGCATACAACATGGATGCGGGCAGGAGCGTGCTTAAACAAATTACGGCACGTAACGATAGCGATCGATGCATGGAATAAGCCGTCCCTTTCTAATGCGCAAGTGTCGAGGCACAGCGTAGTTCAATAACCGTTAGGGCGTAGGCCCCTGAGTTGATTCAGGTTCAGGTTCTGCCCCAAATTGTTCAAACCGTTGTTGCCCAGCACCACATTGAGTTGGGTCATGTTGCTGACGAAGTTGCTGTTACCCTGCAAAACCGTGCCTTGCAGGACATTCCCGGCGCCGATCTGCTGCAACGAATTGCCCTGATTGTTGTTGGCCAGGATCGCCATTTGCAGCCCGCCATTGGCGGCCGACACCGTGACCTGGCCGGCACCCGTGCTGCCGGTGACCGACTGGCCAGCCACCAGGGCTTGTCCGGACTGGACGACATTGGCCGGCGACAAGCCATTCTGGTTCACATTGATATTCACGTTATTGCTGGCGGTGTTGCCGTCGCCGGCGGCGCGCACGCTTTGGGTCACACCCTGGCCACTGCCCAGGCCGGCACCACCGACCACCGTGCCGGTGCCATTCGGCTGGTTGGGCGAGACTTTGGTGGGGCTGTCGGTTACCTGCACATAGAACTGCGGGGTGACGGTCGACGCGTTGACGTTCATGCTGGCCGAGCCGGTCACGCTGTCGCCGGCGGCATTGGTCCAGGTACTGCTCATCACGATGCCAAAACTGATGATCCGCCCCGGCATCACGTAGCGACCACGCAGGTCAGCCAGTTCCGAGTCCTTTATTTCAATCGGCTTGAACACCGATGACGCATAAGCGGGCATTGAGGCTGCCAGGCACATGACCGTCAGCCAACGGTAAGTGTTCATCGTTTGCTCCTGGAGCGTCCTGCCCCTTATTGCGCTTCTAGAAGAAGTCGCTCTGGATAAAACCGAAGTCCATCAATTCACTGTCCCGCACCGGACTGAACTCATTGATTCTGTTTTTCGCCGTCAGTGGGGTGGGCGGGTCGAGCAGCACGTTGGTCTTGTCATAACCTTCGCCCAATACCGCGAAGACGATGCCATTCCAGCCTTTGACGAAGTCGTCGCGGGCATAGCGTTTATGGCCCAGTACCGGGTCGCCGATGTACACCCAGTCCTTGTCGGCGCGCTGCATCACCACGAAGTGCTTGTAGCCGCGAATCTCCAGCAACACCACCACCGGGATCTTCACCGTGAGCAGGGTGTCTGCATTGATCCGGTAACCCCGGGCGCGCATCCCGATGCTTTCCAGGTAGCGCTTCATGTCCAGCATCGAAAAGCCCTGGGTACGCACCAGGTCCTGATCGGCGTTGACCAGCATGCCCTTGATGATGTGGTCTTCATCCACATCCATCCAGTAGGCCTGGCGCAGGATGGTGGCCAGGGCGGCGGCACCACAGCTGAAATCGGTTTTCTGTTCCACCAGGTTGGCGAACTTGCGTTCACGGATGCTCTCGACCTTCTTGAAGATCACGCCACCGCCGGGCATGGCGGCAATCGCCATTTGCCCCGCCCAAGTCGGGCCGGTGAGCAATAACAGGAGGGTGAGGGCGATGATCCGCATGATCGAATGGCCTGGAGGACACTGGAATAAAAAGGGGCCTTGTTGCCAAGGCCCCGTTGCATCAGAAACGTACGCCGGAGGAAATCACAGTGGTGTTGCCCTGCTGATTGCCCACGCCTGCAGCAATGTTGGCGCCCAGGTTGCCCGAAGAGCCATTAAGCGAGTTGTTGGCGCTGGCGTTGTTCACGACAGGCAGGTAAGTGTGGCTGCCCCATGGGCCAGACTGAGTGGCCACGGTATTGAGGAAGGTGTTGTCGACGCTGGTTTGAGTGGTGTTGCTCGAAGCAGCGGCGGCGGCACCACTGGCAGAAGCAATTGCCAGTTGGTTTTTCTGTTGGTTGAAGTTACCCGCGGCAACGCTCACACCCAGGTTGCCGGAGCTGCCGTTGGCCGAGTTGTTGAGCGAAGCGTTGTTGTGGGTAGCCACTTGCACCGAGACGTTGTTGCGGTTGTCTTGGGTAATGGTAGCTTGGGCAAACACGGCATCTGCATCACCGGCCGCAATGGCGGTCTGGTTGTCTTGTTGGTTGCCATCACCGGCTGCGATGTTGGCCTGGGCGTTGCCGCTGCTGCCGTTCAACGAGTTGTTGGCCGATGCGTTGTTCTGGGTGCCCAGGTTGAGCACGCCGTTGTGGTTGCTCGATTGCGCGTCGGAAACGGCAGCTACCACGGCAGTAGGTGGGTTGGCATGTGCGGCGGCAGCCATGATTGCAGCGAGAGCGAACGCCAGTGGTTTAAGAGCCATTGTAGTTTTCATGGTATTTCCCCTTGCTTCTAATTAGTTGGTTAAGTGTTGGTACGGTCCAGCTTCGAGCTCCAATGAATCATTGGATTTGCACATTCAGGGCGTTAGCCATGCGGTTCCCCACCCCGGCACTCTGATTCACCTGTACCACTCCACGGCTGCCGGTGAAGGCCTGGTCGCTTGTGACGACCTGGCGGCTGCCAGTGGTAGAGGTGAACCCTGAGTTTGGTGACAGCGCCACGTTCTGTTGCGACATGACGCTGTCGTCGATGCTTTGCGGGCCAGCATTCACGCTGATCCGCACCGCATTGATCATCTGGTTGCTGGCCCCGGCCGACTGGTTGACGCCCAGTACACCGCTGCCATTGCTGAAAGAGCTGCCCTGGATCGCCACCCTGGCGTTCTGGGAGCGATCGGCCGGTGCGCCGCCGATGGTCTGGCTGAGGGCGCCGCCCGCCTGGGAGTTGCTGCCCGCCGAAATCGCGCGGCTGTTGAGCTGTTGTTGCTGATTGCCGGCCGCCTGGTTGATCGAGACGATGCCGTTGTATTGCTTGCCGGAGTTGTCGATCACTGCGCTGTTGTCAGCCATGGCCGCCGAGCAGCCCAGGATCGCCAGGAACAACCAGGAATGGTTCATCTCACTGGCCTCCCATCAGGCTGCCGATATTGTTCAAAGGCGCCATGCCGCGGGAGATTGAGCCATTGATCTGCCCCGAGAGGCTGGAGCCGCCACCATGGCCGGCCGCTGCGCCGCCACCGAGGCCTACGCCACCCCCGTTGTTGGTCAAGCCGGGAAGGTTGCCGCCGGGCAGGATGGCGCGAGTGATGCTGGAGCCGCTGCTGATGTTGGCGTAGTCGTTGTCGCTCAGCTCGCTGGTGGCCCGCAGGATCTGTGGAGAAGAATTGGCATTGACGGTGACCGGGTTGGGGTCGACGCCAGCGGTGCGGCCAGCCATGTGGCCCTGGACGGTGCGCTGAATCACGATCACACCGTCGCCTGCCGCGAGCACTGGGAGGCTCACGCTGGTACTCAGTACACAGCTGATCAGCAGAAGGCTCAACGAGCCTGGATTAAGTGTCTTCACGACGGCATTCCTTATTCTTGGCGCTGACCCTAAACAGCGCTGTCAGGAAGAGAGCAGGAGCTGTGCCGCTTTTGAATTTGTGATGACATTCATGGGGTTATGAGCGCGGGGGAAAGAATGGGCAGTGGATGTGTTTCAACTGTGAGACAGCGGGCCCTTGTCCAGCCCGCCTGGCAGGTGTCTCAGGGATGAAACACTGCGCGCCGTAAACCCGGCACTCCGCAGCCGGCTGTCAGCTCAGCCGGTGCAAGTGTTTCAAAAATGGACGATTTGACGCAGGCAGCATCCGGGAGGAGGGCGCAGGCCCATGACCCTGGCTCAGCTCTTTGGGGTTTTACGCGGAATGGAATTGAGCACGGGGTTGCCGTCCTGGTTCTGGGTCAGGTAGACCGGCAGGACCTTGGGCAGGGAGGGGACGAGGTTGGACACCTCGTTGATGTTGTAGATGCCACCAATGCGGATCGCGCCGGTGCCGGCGTCGGCCAGCATCACCGGTTTGCTCAGGTAGCGGTTGATCAACGGCAACGCGTCGGCCAGGGCCAGATTGTCGAGGATCAGCTTGCCGTCACGCCAGGCCAGGGCGGTGTCGCCCGGGGCAATCGGCTGGGCCAGGGGGCTGGCGTCGCCACGGTTGTAGCTGGCCTGCATCCCGGGTGACAGGCGCAGGCCGCTGTGGGCGTCGTCGCTGCTCACCAGCACCGAGCCTTGCAGCAGCATGACCCGCACATGGTCTTCGTATTTCCAGACATTGAACTGAGTGCCGGTCACCCGAACCTGGCCGTCACCGGCGTGGACGATAAACGGATGCTGCGCGTTATGGCTGACCTTGAAAAACGCCTCGCCTTTTTTCAGGGTAACCCGGCGCTGATCCTTGAAATTGCTGTAGACCAATTCGGTGCCCAGGTTCAGTTCAACCTGGCTGCCGTCGTCAAGGGTGACCAGGCGCAAGCTGTTTTCAGCTTCGTAATGGTTGTACGAGCTGGGCAGCCAGCCCGCTTCCCAGCCGGTAAAGGCCGCCAGTGGCAAGGCCACCAGGCATATCGCCGCCGCTACCGCGTAGTTCCTCAAACGGCTGCGAGGTTGTCGTCGCGCCATGACGGGGGCCGGCTCGCTGCGGGGCAAGTGATCGGCGACGTCCCAGATTTCCAGCATCGCGGCGTATTCGAAGGCATGCAGTGGATGCGCATCGTGCCACTGCTCGAAGGCCTGACGCTCCGCCGTCGTGCAATCGCCAGCGTGCAGACGCATGCACCAGTGCGCAGCGGCATCGGTGATGGCGTCATATTCGGCTTCTGATAGGGACTTATCTGTCATTAACTCATCCTGATTTCCGACATTCTAACCTCCACAGCAGGACGGCGAGAACAGCCATCATGGCGAATGCACATCAATTGGAACTAATTCTCGTCTGCAGGGCCCTAAAAAATTCAGGACCGGTAACACTCATTCCCTAATGGAGCACGAAAATGCTTAAGAAAACCTTAGCCGCCGTTGTCGCAACCACCGCCTTGCTCAGTGCTGGAGCCGCCCTGGCGGACAAACCGGGCGCAGGCTGGATCACCATTGAAAAAGCCATCGAGACCGCCAAGACCAAGGCTGGTTACGTCCAGATCTACAAGATCGAAGCCGATAACGATGGCTACTGGGAAGGTGAGGGGCGCAAGGCCGATGGCGTGGTCTACGAGTTCCGCATCGACGGTGAGTCGGGCAATGTGTTGCGCGATCAGAAAGACTGAATGAACTGACGGGTGCGGGCGTTCGGCCCGCACCCTGTCTGTTACGGTGTGGCTTCGGCAATCGAAGGCACGGGGTCCAGCTGGCGCCCCAGGGTGGTGATCAGCAAGGTCAGTGAGTCGGCGTTATCCATCTGTGTGTTGAACCGCCGCGTCAGGTTGGTTTTGAAAATTCCCCGCGCATTGCTCAAGTCCACGCCTCCGGTCGTGGCAAGAATCTGCTGCCTGATGTAGTCATCTTCCGGGTCGGTCCCCAGGTCGAATCCGGTAGGCCCCCACGCGTCCGTTGATTTGAACAATTGCCCAACAGGCGTGTTGATCGAGTACGCATTCTCCTGCACGTTGCGCAGCCAGTCCTGAAGAACGCGACCGGCTTGGGTCTGTACTTCAATCAGGTCGGAAAAAGGTGATGTGGAATTGAGGTACGCGACGTCGGCGGTATTGCTCACGATATGAGTCAACTCATGAATCAAGGTGGCCGCGCGGGCATGGGCTCTTTGGTCGAAGTGATTGATCAGGCGCCCTTCGAAATCGGCCGTAGGGGGGTTGAAGAAGTTTTCAGTGAGGTAGATGCGTCGATCCGGGTCGCCGTCGATGGTAAACGCCCAATGCCGTTCGGGTTCGGCAATATGCGCACCGGAGACGAAACGCCGGGAATTGAGCGAGTAGAGTGCCGGCTCCAGCGCCTCATCGAGAATGTCGGTCACCGTGTCCATGAGCTTTTGCGCGAGGGTTGGCGGAAATTTGGCCGGGCCGGTGTCGGCGTCTATCGGGATGCCGAAGAAGCGGTTGATAAAGCGATGCACCCGGGTCACGGGCGGATACTGGTGGTCGAGCAGCTTCAGGTTCTGCTGGCAGTTGTGCAGGTAGAAGGTTGCCAGGTCCAGTGCCTCGACGATCGCCTGGGCCCTGGAGGGCGACACACGCCGAATCTCGGCCAGGCCGCGGGCCTCGACGTTCATCACCTGGTCCACGGCTGTCCGCACCTCACGGCGGTCCATCATTGCACTCCATCCGGGGCCGTGGCGGCGAACCGATGCGCCCGGGTCCAGGGTCCATTTGCGGTTGGCATCCAGGCGCACAAACGGTCCTTTGGACCGCGCACTGAAAAGCCGCCAATGGCCTTCGACCTGCCTGGCGCGGTAGACCTTGCCTGCGCACGGCAGGTAATGCCGGTTGTCCGTCGCTGTGTAGACGCCCGTGTTGCCTGCCGTCAGGCCCTCCAGGCTGATGTCGCAGGCTTCGTACGCTTGCAGCCGGGTTCGGGCCCGGGCGGTGACGTCGATGTCGTGCCAGGCACTGGCCGTTTGCGTCGGCGCGGGTTGCGCGGGGGCGGTGCCTGGTGTCGAGGGTTCATCCATCAATGCGCGGATCGAAGCCATTTGCGCGACACCGCCGATGAAGGTTTGCAGCGCCTCGCGCCAGCGGTGTTGCTGCAAATCTTCGGCAGAGGCCTGGAACAGTTTGTAGCTTTGCCAGATCACCAGCGGCACCATCAGTTTGCCCGGCAGCAACGCCTGCGCGTGCTGCAGTCCGCTGCTGAACAAGGCTTTGAGGGTGTCCCAGGCTGACCGGCCGTTGGCCTGGGATTGCTGTTCAAACAGGTTCGAGATCAATCCGATGTTGTCGCGGTACAACTGCTTGAGCGCGTGGCCCTTGATCGGATTGGCCCCCAGGGTGATTTCCGAGGTTCCCCCGACCGTGCTGGCCCAGAGGTGTCTATACGTGGCTTGCTCAGCCTCTGGCAGGCGACCGATCACCCAGTCCTGCAAGGGGCCGGGCAGGTTGAGCCGGCGAATCAGATCCGCCTCGTTGTCGAACTCCTGGAACGCCTGTTGCGGCCCATAGGGCGCATACATCACCAGCGGAGTGCTTTCGACGGCACTGATCAAGTAGACCCCAAGGGCCTTGATGGACCGGGCCCCCGCCGTTGCGATCAACTCCAGCGGACGCACTGTCGAGGTCGCGCCCTCGACCGCTGCGCGGGCGAGCGCGTCCGGCATGTCGAGGACCTGTTCGACCAGGCTCAGGCCCGCAGGTGATAACAGTTCCTGCAGCCTCAGCGCGTGGGCATTTTGCAACAGTTGCCAGGGCAGTTGCCGAATAAACCGGCGCTCCCGCACGTCTGCGCCCGGCTTGCCCGGGGTGAGTTTTTCGACCAGGCAAGCCTGGTGGTCCTGCTTGAGGGGCAGGCGCGCGAGGATCTGGCGCACCACAGCAGGTGTCAGGCCGGCGGCTGTGGACTCGACATCGAATGCAGCAGCTTGCTGGCTGACGTGATTGAGGGCGTAGTCCACCAGGTTCTGCCGCTGGCCGGCCAATACCAGCTTGGGCAGGATGTAGACGTCTTGCGGGCGCACGTCATAGGGCTGCAACAAGTCGATGAGCTTGCTGCCGAGATACGCTGGCAGCGGCAGGAAATCGTCAAGGTAGTCCTTGTCGTCCGTGAGGCTGTGGCGGTATTGCTCAAGGATTTCGACATGGCGACGCTGTTGGCTGACAGACGCCATCCCCAGCCAGGCGGGCAGTGATTGTTGTGCCATGAAGGTCTGGGCGATTTGTGAGGCATGGCCCAGGTCGTTGGCCGGCAAGGCCTTTTCGAGCCCCCCGAGACGCTTCAGCAAGGCGTCCCCTGAGAGCGTCAGGGTGAGGCAGTGAGCCCGTTGTGCCCGGTAATGATCAATCCAGGACTGCTGGCAGTGCTGTGCGACCGCGCCATTGATCAGCATGAACTGACCGAGTGCGCAGGCCTGGTGCGGTTTGAGATAGCGCGGGTCGAGATTGGCCAGTAGCTGCCTGCGAAGGTCCGGGGCGGCCAGTCGTCGTTGCAGTTCTGTCTGCAATTGGCTGACGTTGGCGAAACTCTCCAGGCCGCGCGCCGGCGTCCACAGCACGGCCCGGCCTGAGTGGGACGGGTCCAGGCCGCCGCGTTCGGTGAGCATCAAGCAATGCGCCAGGGGCACCCGTTGCGTCAGGCCCTCAGGTTCGACGGTCAACGCATAGGCATCCGGGATGAATCCACCCAGGCCCTGGCGCCGGCGGCGATCAGGGTGTTGAAGATCAAACACCGTCTGCGCGATCGCCTCATCACGCGCGTCCAGGCTGTTGTTGAGGCGCCTGAGCCTGGCTTCGCCCTGGATCGCCACCGCCATGGCATGGGCCATCGGCGCCTTGAGCTGTTCCAGGTATTCGCGGGGAATATCGGCAATGTTGGAGTGATGAAACTTGACCAGTGCGGCATCGAGCGCCGCGTTGGCTTGCGCTATGTCCAGGCCGCCCAGCGGTGTGACAGCCCCATCGACCTGGCTGGCGTAAAGGCCATAGTGCGGCGTTTGCGGAATCGGCCCGCGCTTGTGTATCAGGCGCGCAAGAAAGTAACTGCGCAGGCTCTGGCTTTCCAGGGGCGCAGTGGCGGGTGTCGCGCTTGCGCTGGCGGCGTAGCGATTGACGTAGATCTTGCCGGGATCGTGGCCAGCCAAGTCGCGGCGGTTGAACTCGGCGGTGAGCGCCTGATTGACGGTGTTGGCCAATGTGGGTTGCGCTCGCACCTGGGTTGCCAGCGTGTCCTGGATATCGGTCATCTGCTTTTGCAGCAGGGCGGCACGTTCGGCGGCCAGCGACACCGGGCGAGTCGGGTCGGCCAGTACCGAATGAGGCGTCCAGCGTCCCGCGGTATCCAGGCCCGGGAGGTGGCTGTCGACCATGTACCGCACATCCAGCGCGTAGTCGAGCAAGGCGGAAGGGTCAATGCCGGCGCGGGTGCGTCGGTACAGATCTAGCGCGTAGCGTAGGTTCTGTTGCTGCTTGCCGATGATGGTTTCGAGCACCTGCTCAAACAGATTGCCGGCGATGGGAGTACCGGAAAACTGCGGCGTCTTGAACCCCACAAACAGCGCCCGCTCCTCCAGGGACATCAGGTTGTAGAGGTCGTCTTCATAGCCTGGCGCCTTGACCATGGCCTTGAGGGTGTCCATCAGGTCGTCGTAGGTCCCGAGCACCTGCAGGCCCTTCTCGGGGGTGTAGAGAAAGGTCTGCGAATTGCCGATCATCAAGGTGCTGGCCAGCTCGACGGCGTTGCTCGGCTGCTCCCATATCTGTACGTTCTCGACGCGCAGCGTCTGGCTGTTCGGGGGGGCCTCGTTACCCCGGGAAGAGTACAGCGCTGCCAATGCCCGGCTTTGCTCCGGACTGATGATGGATTGCTGGCGCTTGAACAGCAGATCCAGTTGCGCATTGGCGGCCATGGCCCGGGCGAACCAGGCCCGACGCGACACGCCCGGTGCGATCTCGCTGTTCCAGAACGTCTCCAGTGCACTGTGCAGGAACGGGATCAGTTGGCCGGCTGCTTGTTTGATCGCGGTTTCCCAACGCTGCGTGTCGCGGGCCTTGGCGTCGGCAGGCCGCTTGGGGTGGAAGAACTCCCGGGTTTGCCCGGCGGGCCAGGCTTGTTCACGGTAGTACAACAGCACCGCGTCATTGAGTTGCAGCGAGTCGAGCCAGCGAGGCACCATGTACCCAACGGGCTGTATGGCGAAAAAACTCACGTGGGCTTCGCCGGGGCTGAGCCCGGGGAACAGTGGGCGGCAGACGCTTTCGAGCAGTTTTGAAAGCAGGGCGCCGAGGGCGGGCAACTGTTTCAACGCCGCCAGCAGCGCCTGGCGATTATTCTCCTGATAGCGCCTGAGGGTTTTTTCCTGTTCACCCAATACGTCGTCGAGCATGGCCTCCGGTGTCAGCACCAGTCGGTTGTCGAGTAGCGGCGATGGTTGTTGCTGCAAGGGCAGGAAGTACAGCAGTTGCGTGGCGCTGTCCGGGGTTTTCAAGCGCTCGGTCAGTGCTGTCAGCAAGTGGGCGGGGCTGTCGAATTTTTCCAGGCCGCCGTACGGGGTGTAGAGCCAGGCATGTGGGTAGGCGCTGGTTGAACTCATCATGAAGCTGCCGGCCAGTTCGACGGCATTGGCAGTGCTTTTATTCAACCAGATACGCTGCGCGATCATTGGCGGCGACTGTTGGCGACGGCCTGCATCGCTGGCAAAAAACACCTTGCCGAGAAACTCGATGTCCCTGCTGTCGATGTTCAGCTGGCGCTCACGGTCCAGCGCCCTCCAGCCCACGCGCATGGCTTCGGGGAAAAAATACGGGAGAGGGGTGTGGCTCATCATCCTGATCCTTGAAGAGTTGCGTGCCTGCAACCTATCCAGGCCTGGCGCCACGAGGGGCTAGATATGTCTGGCGCTCCCTGTCGACAGCCATGGGGCAAACCCTGTCTAATCGACGGACCGATTCTTGTACGCTGTTGCCCATTCCAATAATTAAACGGGAGCTTCAGATGTCTGCATCGCCTTTGGATGTCGAGTCTTCATCAGAGCGACTCAGTTATGCGCAATTGACCGACCTGCTGCGCCAGGTGTTTGTCCGCCACGGTACGTCGGCCGATGTGGCCCAGGTGCTGGCCGAGAACTGCGCCAGCGCCGAGCGCGACGGTGCCCACAGCCACGGTGTATTCCGTATCCCCGGTTACGTCTCGACCCTGGCCAGTGGCTGGGTCAACGGCAAGGCGGTGCCGGTGGTCGAGGATGTGGCCAGCGGATTTGTGCGAGTGGATGCCGGCAACGGCTTCGCCCAGCCCGCACTGCAAGCCGCTCGTGCGCTGTTGGTGGAAAAGGCCCGCAGTGCCGGGATTGCCTTGCTGGCGATCCATAACTCCCATCACTTCGCGGCGCTTTGGCCGGATGTCGAGCCTTTTGCTGAAGAAGGCCTGGTGGCCTTGAGCGTGGTCAACAGCATGACCTGCGTGGTGCCCCACGGCGCCGACCGCCCGCTGTTCGGCACCAACCCCATTGCCTTCGCCGCGCCCCGCGCCGATGGCCTGCCGATCGTGTTTGACCTGGCCACCAGCGCCATCGCCCATGGCGACGTGCAGATTGCCGCGCGCAAGGGCGAGCGCTTGCCACCCGGCATGGGCGTGGACAGCCTCGGCCAGCCGACCCAGGACCCCAAGGCGATCCTCGAAGGCGGCGCGCTGTTGCCGTTTGGCGGGCACAAGGGGTCGGCCCTGTCGATGATGGTCGAGCTGCTGGCCGCGGCCCTCACGGGCGGTAACTTCTCGTTTGAGTTCAACTGGTCCGATCACCCCGGCGCCCGCACCCCATGGACCGGGCAACTGCTGATCGTGATCGACCCGAGCAAGACCGCCGGGCAGAGCTTCGCCGAGCGCAGCCAGGAATTGGTGCGACAGATGCATGCGGCAGGGTTGCGGCGTTTGCCGGGGGACAGGCGCCATCGCACACGGGCGAAGTCGCAGGCAGGCGGAATTGAGATCGAAACGCAGGAATTGAGTCGGTTGCGGGTGTTGGCACAGGCGTGAAGCGCGCTGCGCCCGGGGAGGGCGCAGCCGTTGCATCAGATCAGTTGCGGCGGCCCAGCAACAGGCCGACTACCAGGCCAAACCCGGCGGAAATCGCCACGGTCTGCCATGGATGGCCACCGATGTAGGTTTCGGTGGCATCCACCACCGGCTTGCTGCGCTCGCGCACATTGGACACCGAGTCCAGCGCCTGCTTGAGCTTGATGGCGACCTGTTCACGCAGGGTTTCACCTTCTTCCCCCACCAGTGACGCGCTGCTTTTGAGCAGCTTGTCCGATTCTTCGATCAGTGCGGTCAGTTCACTGAAGGCTTGGTCCTTGATTTGGTCTTCGACGGCTTGGGCGGCAGATTTGCGAGCCATTGGGTTAACTCCTTGCGGGTGAATGTGGCAATGAATGCGCTTGATGAAGAATGGAGTGTTTGAAGCGGGCAAAAGTTGCAGTTTTTTTCCTGTGGTCAGCTTAGGAGAAATCCAGGCCAGGAAATTTCAACCTACAGTGTAAGATGTCACCTATTTGTGCAGCAGGTAATTCAACATGAGCTTCAATCTGGCCAACAAGCCCCTCGCCGAGCGCGCCGCGCTGGAAGATGAAAAGTCCCGTCTCTACGACCTCTGGCAAAGCAACCTGGGCAAGGCCAAGGGTGAGGCCGCCCGCCTGTTTGGCGAACGCGCCAAGCGCAAGGGCAAATGGGCCGAATGGGTGCGTGCAGAACTGGACGGCATGTCACCGCCGGAGTTCTCGAACATGGTGCGCAGTGAAGTCAATCGCCTGATGGCGGCGAAGTAAAACAAGCCTCGATTGCCTCGCGCACCTTGAGCAGCAACGGATCCAGTTGCGCCTGGGTGCGCCAGCCCAGCTCCACCGGGTAACGCGGCAGCGCCAGCGGGCAAGGCAGCTCCCTCAGTCCGGTCATCTGCGCGATGGCCTGGGCCGCATGGCCGGGGATGGTCGCCACCGCCTGGCTGCCCTTGAGCAGGAACGGTAGCGCCGCGAAGTGCGTGGTCGAGGCACCTACGTGGCGGCTCAGCCCCTGCGCGGCCAGGCCCTCGTCGGTGATCCCGATAAACCCGCCGGATGACACCAGCACATGCTCGCGCCTGACGAACTCGTCGAGGTCGATGGCCTGTTGTCCCGGCGCCAGGCTGTCGGGGTCCACCAGGCACGCGTAATGGCCTTCCCCCAATACCTGCCGGCTCAACCGGCGCTCGGCAAACCCGCCGGCGGTGATTGCCAGGTCCAGGCTGCGGTCGAGCAGGGCGTCGGCAACGATCTGGCTGTGGGTCTGGCGGAACATCAACCGCAGCTTTGGCGCACGCCGGGCAATCTCTTCAATCAGCCGCCGGCCGTAGGCGATTTCGAAATCATCCGATAACCCCACCACCACCGAACGGCCCTGATAGTGATTGCCCAGGGGATCCACCATCGCCAGGCTCTGGCGGCAGCGATCCAGGGCTTCGCTGATCACCGGCTTCAACTGATTGGCCCGCAAGGTGGGCGCCAGGCCCCGGCCGGTACGCACGAACAACTGATCGCCGTACACATCGCGCAAGCGGCGCAGGGCTGCACTGATCGCCGACTGCGTGACGCCAAGGCGCAGGGCGGCACGGCTGGCACTGGATTCGTCGTGCAGGGCCTCGAAGGTTTTCAGCAGGTTGAGATCGACGTTGGCGATATTCATATGGCTCATATCAGTTAGCAGCGAAGCGGGCTTTATTCATGATTGCCGCTGGCCGGAGAATGGGCAACCCCCATTGATACGGAGTGATCGTGATGCCTGTTTCTACTGTGGCTGCGCTGCAAATCGGTTCCTTGCCGGGTGGCAAGGCTGAGACCCTGGAACAGATCCTGTCCTACGAGGACGAAATCCTGCGCAGCGGTGCGCAACTGGTGGTGATGCCGGAAGCGTTGCTCGGGGGTTATCCCAAAGGTGAGGGCTTCGGCACCCAGCTGGGGTATCGCCTGCCTGAAGGGCGTGAGGCCTTTGCGCGGTATTTTGCCAATGCGATTGATGTGCCGGGCGTGGAGACCGAAGCGCTGGCCGGCTTGTCGGCGCGCACCGGGGCGAGCCTGGTGTTGGGCGTGATCGAGCGCAGTGGCAGCACGTTGTATTGCACGGTGCTGTATTTCGAACCGGTGGGCGGGTTGGTGGCCAGGCATCGCAAATTGATGCCTACCGGCACTGAGCGGCTGATCTGGGGCAAGGGTGATGGTTCGACGTTGCCGGTGGTTGATGCCGCGGTAGGGCGCATCGGCGGCGCCGTGTGCTGGGAGAACATGATGCCGTTGTTGCGCACCGCGATGTACGCCAAGGGTGTGGAAGTGTGGTGCGCGCCGACGGTGGATGAGCGGGAAATGTGGCAGGTGAGCATGCGGCATATTGCTCATGAGGGGCGGTGTTTTGTGGTGAGTGCGTGTCAGGTGCAGGCGTCACCCCAGGCGTTGGGGGTGGAGGTGGCGAACTGGCCGGTGGATCGGCCTCTGATCGCGGGGGGCAGTGTGATTGTCGGGCCCATGGGGGACGTTCTTGCCGGGCCATTGCTCGGTGGGGCGGGGTTGCTGGTGGCGCGGATTGATACGGATGATTTGGTGCGGGCGCGGTATGACTATGATGTGGTTGGGCATTATGCCCGGCCGGATATTTTCGAATTGATCGTGGATGAGCGTGCTAAACCCGGTGTGCGGTTTTTGGGTTGAGTACATATCCGTTATTT
>NZ_JACAPX010000040.1:0-25282 GCF_013385435.1 Pseudomonas sp. F9001 | reverse complement strand
GTTACTTTGCCGCTTTTGCAAACTGACTCGCTGTAAGAGCGAAACCATAGGTGGCCGTTACCGAAGAAACGGATATGTACCCAATCAATCACCCCACCATCTCCCGAACCCGATACCACAACATCCCCAACGCCAACAGCGGCGAACGCAACACCTTCCCCCCCGGGAAAGTCATATGCGGCACCTGGCTGAAAATATCCAACCCCCGGCTCTGCCCAGCCTGAATCCCCTCAGCCAATAACCGCGCACACCAATGCGTCACGTTAAGGCCATGCCCCGAATACCCCTGGGCATAGAACACATTCGGATGCTGCTTCAGGCGCCCCACCTGGGGAAAGCGATTGGCGGTGATGCCGATCTTCCCCCCCCACTGAAACTCAATCGCCGTATCCACCAACTGCGGAAAAACCTTGAGCATCTTCGGCCGCATATACCCCGCGATATCCACCGGATCACGCCCCGAATAATGACAAGCCCCCCCAAACAACAACCGCCGATCCGCCGAAAGGCGGTAATAATCCAACCCCACTTTCTGATCACACAACGCCAGGTTCTGCGGAATCAACTGATCAGCCACCCCAACCGACAGCGGCTCGGTCGCAATGATGTAGCTCCCCGCTGGCAGCACCTTGCCGCTCAACTTCGGCTCCAGTTCCTCCAGATGCGCATTGCACGCCAGCACCAGGTTGCCGGCGCGCACGCTGCCAAACTCGCAACGCACCTGCACCGTGTCGCCATGGATCAACTCCAGCACCGGGCTGTCTTCAAAGATCCGCACCCCAAGGGATTCGGCCACACCAGCCTCCCCCAGCACCAGGTTCAACGGGTGCAGATGCCCGGAGCCCATGTCCACCAGGCCACCGGCATACAAGCCTGAGCCAACCACCTGCGCCATATCCTGCGATGCCACCAACCGCGTTTCAGGCGCATACCCCAAGGCAGCCAGGCTCTCCAGCTCCCCCTGAAACGCCGCAAACTGCGCCGGCGTATTCGCCAACTCGCAAAACCCCCAGCGCAAATCACAGTCAATCCCGTGCTCGCGAATCCGCTCCCCCACCAGCGCCACCGAATCGATCCCGGCCTGCTGCAGGTAACGCACGCCCTCCTCCCCCACGTACCTGGCAAAGCCCGATACGTCATGCCCAATCCCGCGAATCAACTGCCCGCCATTGCGCCCGCTGGCGCCCCAGCCAATCCGCCGGGCCTCCAGCAGGATCACCGACAGCCCGCGCTGGGCCAGTTCGATGGCGGTGTTGACCCCGGTGAACCCACCGCCGATCACACACACATCGGCGGTCAGGTCAGCCCCCAGCGCTGGGCGCCGGGGCATGGCGTTGGCCGAAGCCAGGTAATAGGAACGAGCGTGGTCGGAGGAGGAACGGTTCATTTGTTGGTCTTCACTTTGCTCCAGGACCGCGTCATCAAGCGCATGACGGCGGGCGTCGGGGTGGTGGAAATGTAGAGTTTGTCGAGCACTTCCTGGGACGGGTAGATCTCGGGGTTGTTCACCAGCTCGGGGGCCATGAAGGCCTTGGCCGCCGGGTTCGGGTTGGCGTAGCCGACGCTGGCGCTGACCTTGGCGATCACTTCAGGGTCCAGCAAGTAGTTGATGAAGGCGTGGGCGGCTTTCGGGTTGGCGGCGTCCGCCGGGATGGCCAGCAGGTCGAACCACAGGTTGCTGCCTTCCTTGGGGATCGAGTAGGCGATGTTCACGCCGTTCTTGGCTTCCTTGGCGCGGTTGGCCGCCTGGAACACGTCGCCGGAATAACCGAAGGCGACGCAGATATCACCGTTGGCCAGGTCCGAGATGTACTTGGAGGAATGGAAATAAGTGATGTACGGCCGCAGGGTCAGCAGCTTGGCCTCGGCCTGTTTGTAGTCTTCGGGATTCTCGCTGCGCGGGTCCTTGCCCATGTAGTTGAGGATCGCCGGGAACAGTTCATCCGCCGAGTCGAGGAACGCTACGCCGCACTCGTGGAGCTTCTTGATGTTCTCCGGTTCAAACAGCACGGCCCACGAGTCGATATGGTCGATGCCCAACACCTGCTTGACCTTGTCCACGTTGTAGCCGATGCCGTTGGTGCCCCACAGGTACGGCACCGAATGCTCGTTGCCCGGGTCGTTTTTCTCCAGCAGCTTGAGCAGCTTGGGGTCGAGGTTCTTGAAGTTGGGTAGCTGCGAACGGTCCAGCTTGAGGAACGCGCCGGCCTTTACCTGGCGCGCCAGGAAGTGGTTGGACGGCACCACCACATCGTAGCCGGTACGGCCGGCGAGCAGTTTGCCTTCCAGGGTTTCATTGGAGTCGAACACGTCGTAGATCACCTTGATCCCGGTCTTGGCCTGGAAGTCGGCCAAGGTGGTCTCACCGATGTAGTCGGTCCAGTTGTACACACTGACCGTCTGCGCGGCGTGGCCCGCGCTGCTGAACAATGCCGCCAAGGCCAGCGGGAGAAGCTTTTTCACCAGACGCATATCGACACCCCTTTGCTTGATTGATTTTTATGTATTCATCCAGCCATTCTGCCCGTAGCAGCTGTCGAGCCTTGGCGAGGCTGCGTAGCGATGTATCAGACACAATTGCGGCGGGCCCGACGCAGCCTCGCTAAGGCTCGACAGCTGCTACGGACGAGTCGTCAGACGCTCAGCAGCAGGAACTCACGTTCCCAGGAGCTGATCACCCGCTTGAAATTCTCGTGTTCGGCACGCTTGACCGCGACGTAGCCGCGCACAAACTTGTCTCCCAGGTACTGCTTGACGGTGTCGCACTCTTCCATGCGCGCCAGGGCGTCTTCGATGGTGATCGGCAGCCTCAGGTTGCGGCGCTCGTAGGCGCGGCCTTCCACCGGGGCGCTGGGCTCGACCTTTTCGATCATGCCGAGGTAGCCGCACAACAGGCTGGCAGCGATGGCCAGGTACGGGTTGGCGTCGGCGCCCGGCAGGCGGTTTTCCACGCGCATGGCGTCGGGGCTGGAGCTCGGTACACGCAGGCCGACGGTGCGGTTTTCTTCGCCCCACTCGACGTTGACCGGTGCCGAGGTGTCCGGCAGGAAGCGGCGGAACGAGTTGACGTTAGGCGCAAACATCGGCAGCAGCTTGGGGATGTACTTCTGCAGGCCGCCGATGTGGTTGAGGAACAGTTGGCTCTTGTTGCCGTGCTCATCGACAAACACCTGCTTGCCGGTGGCGATCTCCACCACGCTCTGGTGCAGGTGCATGGCGCTGCCGGGCTCGTCGGCCACCGGTTTGGCCATGAAGGTGGCCGCCACGTTGTGCTTGAGTGCAGCCTCGCGCAGGGTGCGTTTGAACACGGTGATCTGGTCGGCCAGGTCCAGGGCATCGCCGTGGCGGAAGTTGATTTCCATCTGCGCCGGGCCGTCTTCATGGATCAGCGTGTCGAGGTCCAGGCCCTGGGCTTCGCACCAGTCGTAGACGTCTTCGAACAGCGGGTCGAACTCGTTGGCAGCGTCGATAGAGAATGACTGGCGGCCACTTTCGGCGCGACCGGAACGGCCCAGCGGGGTCTTCAGCGGCAGGTCCGGGTCTTCGCAGCGCTGGGTCAGGTAGAACTCCATCTCCGGCGCGACAATCGGCTGCCAGCCCTGGTCGGTATAGAGTTGCAGGACCTTTTTCAGCACGTTGCGCGGCGACAGTTCGATGGGGTTGCCCTGCTTGTCGAAGGTGTCGTGGATCACGATGGCCGTCGGCTCGATGGCCCATGGCACCACGTAGGTGGCGTTGGACACCGGGCGGCAGATCATGTCGATGTCGGCCGGGTCCAGCAGGTCGTAGTAGATATCGTCGTCGACAAAGTCCCCGGTTACCGTTTGCAGCAACACACTTTCCGGCAGGCGCATGCCTCGCTCATGCAGGAACTTGTTGGTGGGCGAAATCTTGCCGCGTGCGATGCCAGTCAAATCACTGATCACGCATTCGACTTCGGTAATCTTGTGTTCTTTCAGCCAGGCGGACAGCTGATCGAAGGGGGCGTTCATAAGGACCTCGTCATGGGTTGGATGCTGCGCCGCGGGCTTCCCTCGCGGCGCATTGAGGTCTATCTTGGGCCAGCCGTCCAACGGCATCTATCCACTTTGCGCCAACCACAACGCACCAATAGAGTGCGCCCAGGTTACCCATGACACAGGCAACAGCTTTGCGCGTACAGGCCTTCACCACCGGTGATGTGGCCGCTCAATGCAGTGCGACACCCGGTTGGGTGCAGCAGTACCAGCAGATGTCCCCAGGGCATTTCGCCGGGCAGATCCGCTACCTCGACCTGCAAGGTGTCGAGGTGTACGAAGAGCGGATGAACACCCGGGTGGAGCAGAACTTCAACGCGCCGCCGGGTTCCCTGGCGTTCTGTTTCGATGGCAGCGACAACGCGCTGTACGTGCTCAATGGCGAAAGCCGCAACACCTGGATCACCCCGGAAAACTACCGCGAAGTGGCAGTGGTGTTCGGGCCGCAGTTTGTCCAGCGCCATGGTCTGGATGTGGCGAAGCTGGAGGGGTTGTTCATGGCCCCGCTCAACTCCCTGCAAAACCCGTTGTTCAGCCGCTGGCTCAGCGGCACGCTGACGCGGCTGTCGGCGACGCTTGACCCGCCGAGTCGTGATGCGCTGACTCAGCAGTTACTGGACGACTGCCTGTTCATCCTCGACAACGCCTGTGTGTGCCTCGACAAGGGCTCATTGCAGCGACGCACCGAGGAGCGAATCATCATGGCGCGCATTGGCGAATGGGCGGCGGATGTGCCGGATGAAACCGTCAACCTGCTGCAGCTGGCGCGCATTGCCGGGGTGCCGTTGCGCCAGTTGCAGCACGGGTTCAAGACGTATACCGGGATGAGCCCGGCGCAGTGGTTGCGGTTGCGCCGGTTGAACAGTGCACGGCGGGAGTTGTTGAACCCGCCGTCAGTGGACACCACCGTGGCGGAGGTGGCGATGAATTGGTCGTTCTGGCATTTGGGGCGGTTTTCCAACAGTTATCGGGCGTTGTTTCAGGAGTTGCCCAGCGAGACCCTGAAGCGCCACCAAAAACACCGCTGGTCTTGAAGATCGTTCCCACGCTCCGCGTGGGAATGCATCCTGTGACGCTCCGCGTCACCCTCGGGACGCGGAGCGTCCAGGGCGGCATTCCCACGCGGAGCGTGGGAACGATCAGGTCCGAAGAAACGCCAGCATCAACTGATTCACCCGCTCCGCCGCCTCCAACTGCACCATATGCCCCTGCCCCGGCAGTATCTCCACCTGAGCGTCCACCCCTTGGGCATGGCTCGCCGGGATGATTGCGTCCTCACTGCCCCAGATCACCAGGCTCGGCTGCTGCCCCACCACACTGCGCAAATCCACCAATTGCCGACCACCGCTGAACAACGCTCCGGTGATCTGCCGCAACGCCTGCTCCACACCCTCCAGGCGCTTGAACTTGAGCATGTCTTCCAGCATCTGCCGGGTCACCAGCGCCGGGTCGCTGAACAGTTGCACCAGTTGCGGCTTGAGTGCATTGCGATTGCTCGCGTCGATAAAACCTTGCAGGTAATCACTGTTGATCTGCGTACCCAATCCAGCGCTGGCGATCAGGGTCAACGACGCCACACGCTGCGGTGCCACCCGCGCGAGGTTCAGGGAAACCAGCCCGCCCATGGAATGCCCGGCGAGGTGTACCCGGTCAACCTTCAGATAATCCAGCAGTGCCAATACCGCCTGGCTCAGCTCCTCAAGCTCGCCTGTTTGCAGGTACTTGCCCGACTCGCCATGCCCCGGCAAATCCAGGGCGATCACCCGCCGCTCAGCCGCAAGCACCGGGTGATTGAACAGCCAGTTATTCAGGTCGCCACCAAAGCCGTGCACCAGCACCAGCGGTGTACCGCCCTCCCCGAGGTCCAGATAGCGCAGCAGGCGCCCGCCCACCTCGACCTTCTGTGCCGATGGGCCGCTGGCTTCCGCCTCGGCGGCACTGGAAACGAACCCCGCCTGGAACGCCTCGATCACCCCATCAATCTCGGCCTCGCTGGCCTCGCCTTCCACCACGATTGCCAGCAATGCCCCCACGGGCAAGGTCTCATCGCTCTGGGCCAACACCCGCCGCAGCACCCCGCTGAAGGGTGCCTCGACACTGCTGGAAATCTTGTCGGTCTCGACATCCAGCACCTCTTCACCCTTGTCCACCCAGTCGCCCGGCTGCTTGAGCCAGACATCAACCCGGCCCTCGGTCATCGACAGCCCCCACTTGGGCATGGTCAGTGTATGGATCATGCGGCATTCCTCTTGTCGGCAATCTTCAGCACCGCAGCTTCGATCTTCGCCGCGTTGGGGATGTACAGGTCCTCCAGGGCATCGGAGAACGGCACTGGCGTGTGAGGCGCGGTGACCATTTCGATCGGCGCGCGCAGGAAGCCGAACGCCCGTTGCGCCACCAATGCACTGATGTCCGTGGCAATCGAGCAGCGTGGGTTGGACTCGTCGATCACCACCAGGCGCCCGGTTTTCTCCACGCTTTCAAGGATGCTGTCTTCGTCCAGCGGGCTGGTGGTGCGCAGGTCCAACACTTCGCAGTCGATACCCTGGCGCGCCAGATTGGCTGAGGCTTCCAGGGCGATGTGCACCATGCGCCCGTAGGTCACCAGGGTTACATCGTTGCCTTCACGCACGTAGTTGGCTTCGCCGAACGGCACGGTGTACAGCTCTTCCGGCACTTCGCCCTGGAGGCTGTAGAGCATTTTGTGTTCGAGAAAAATCACCGGGTCGTTGTCGCGGATCGCCTGGATCAGCATGCCCTTGGCGTCATAGGGTGTGGCCGGGCACACCACCTTGAGCCCGGGAATATGCGTCCACATTGAGGTGAGCATCTGCGAATGCTGGGCCGCCGCACGCAGGCCGGCGCCGTACATGGCGCGCACCACCAGCGGCGTGGTGGTCTTGCCGCCGAACATATAGCGAAACTTCGCCGCCTGGTTGAGCAACTGGTCGAGGCAGCAGCCGATAAAGTCGACGAACATCAATTCGCACACCGGGCGCATGCCTCGGGTGGCGGCGCCGACGGCCATGCCTACATAGCCGACCTCGGAGAGCGGCGCGTCGAGCACGCGGTCGGGGAATTCCGGATACAGGCCCTTGGTGACGCCGAGGACGCCGCCCCAGGCGTCCTGTTCACCGGGCGAACCGGTGCCGCCGGACACGTCCTGGCCGATGATGAACACGCTCTGGTCCCGGCGCATTTCCTGGGCCAGGGCTTCGTTGATTGCCTGCTGATAGCTGATTTTTCTAGCCATGATGACTTCTCCACGGATTGTTTTTGTAGTGGGTGGCGGTTAGCGGTAGGCGACGTAGACATCACTGAGCAGGTCGGCGGCCTGGGGTTTGGGGTCGGACTTGGCCAGGCGCACCGCGTCTTCGATCAGTTGCGCGACTTCGGTGTCGATGCGTTCGAACTGTGCTGCGTCGAGCCAGCCTTCGGCGGTGCAACGCTGGCGAAACAGGCTCAGGCAGTCGCCGGTTTCCCGCAGGTTTTTCACCTCGTCCGGGCCGCGATAGGTTTGCGCATCGCCTTCGAAGTGGCCGTAGAAACGGCTCAGTTTGACCTCCACCAGCGTCGGTCCTTTACCGCTGCGGGCACGTTCTACCGCAACGCCAAGGGCGGCGTGTACGGCAAAAAAGTCGTTGCCGTCGACAATCACCCCCGGCATGCCAAAGCCCACGGCGCGCTCGGCAATGTCCTTGCAGGCCACCGACCAGCCGGACCCGGTGGCTTCGGCGTAACCGTTGTTCTCGGCCACGAACAGGCACGGCAGGTTCATGATCGAGGCCAGGTTCATGGCTTCAAACACCGCGCCCTCGTTGGAGCCGCCGTCACCAAAAAACGCCACGGCCACACCTGCGCTGCCCTTGAGCTTGGCCGCCAGCGCCGCACCGGCTGCCAGCGGCGCACCGGCCCCCACAATGCCGTTGGCGCCGAGCATGCCCTTCTCCTGGTCGGCAATGTGCATCGAGCCGCCCTTGCCGCCGCACACCCCGGTTTTCTTGCCGTAGATCTCGGCCATCATGCCGAACACGTCCACACCCTTGGCGATGCAATGGCCGTGGCCACGGTGGTTGGAGGCGATGCAATCTTCATCGTTGAGGTGGGCCATGACCCCGGCGGCACTGGCTTCCTGGCCGGCATACAAATGCACGAAGCCGGGAATCTCGCCGGTGGCGAATTCCACGTGCAGGCGTTCTTCGAAATCACGGATGGTGCGCATCACGGTGTAGGCATGGAGCAATTGATCGGTGGACAGGTGAGTGGACATCTTGTTGTTCTCCAGGTTGTCTCGACACACAAAAGGCTGGATCAGGCCAGCTGCAAGGCACTCAGCACGGCCTGTGCCAATCCGTTGGAAAACCCGGGAAAGCCTTGACCCAGAGCAGTTGCCTGGAAGCGTGGACGTGCCACTGTGGGCCGTTCAATGAGACGCGCCGTTGCAACCTGCCCGCAGCGTCTGCGGCGCAATGAGACGCTGCGTCTCACCTCGGGCAGTTGGTCAGGCCGGCCTTGTTCCTCCCGGCCCATGGGCGCTTAATGGCGGGCATAACAACAAGGATCGAGAACCGGAGGCTTCAATGCTCGCCGTGAACTCCAAGGACCATGTCGACTGTGTCAGCCGCGTGGTACGCAACGCCGACCGCCTGCCCCAGGCGCCGGTGCCGTCGCTGATTTTTGATTCCTGGCGCCGCTCCATGGAGCAGCACCACCTCGACCCCGGTTCACTGCAAGGGCCGCGCATCCTCACCAGCACCCTGCTCAAGGAATGCCGCGAACGCGCCGAACTGTTCATGCGCATCGCCAGCGAGGAAGTCGGGCAGATTCACAACCGGGTGCGCCACGCCGATTACTGCGTGATGCTCACCGACGCCCAGGGCCAGACCATCGACCATCGTGTGGACGCCGGCATTCGTAACGACTGCCGCAAGGCCGGCCTGTACCTCGGCACCTGCTGGTCGGAAGCCGAGGAAGGCACCTGCGGCGTGGCCACGGTGCTGACCAGCAAGGCCGCGGTCACCGTGCACAAGCGCGACCACTTTCGTGCGGCGTTTATCGGCCTGACCTGCTCTGCCGCCCCCATCTTTGATCCCCAGGGCAACCTGCTGGGCGTGATGGACGCCTCCGCCCTGAAATCGCCGGATGACCGGCGCAGCCAGCACCTGGTGCGGCAGATGGTGGCGCAAAGCGCGCGGGCCATCGAGAACGCGTTTTTCATGCACAGCGCCCGGCAACATTGGGTGTTGCAGGCCCACAGCACGCCCGGTTACGTCGACAGCCAGCCGGACATGCTGCTGGCGTGGGATCAGGATGGGCGGCTGCAAGCCTTGAACAGCAAGGCGCGGCAGGCCCTGAGGTTGCGCTTCGGGCAATTGCCGGAGCATATCGGCGAAGTGTTTGACCTGGACGCGTTGCGCGCCGTGACCGATCAATCGACGCAGCAGTTGCACTGGCTCGGCGAACCTGGAGCCTTGCAGGTGCGGGTCAGCGCGCCACGGCGTAAAGCGGCGCGGGCGGTAACGTCCTTGGCCAGTCAGATAGACCCGCGTGTGGAAGAGCATTTGCGCCTGGCCGTGCGGGTCAAGGACCGCAACCTGCCGGTGCTGGTCCAGGGCGAAACCGGCGCCGGCAAGGAAGTGTTTGCCCGCCAGTTGCATGAACGCAGCGCCCGTCGCGACGGCCCCTTTGTGGCGGTGAACTGCGCGGCGATCCCGGAAAACCTGATCGAGAGCGAACTGTTCGGCTACGTGGCCGGGGCATTTACCGGTGCCTCCAGCAAGGGCATGACCGGGCTGCTGTTGCAGGCCGATGGCGGCACGTTGTTTCTCGACGAGATCGGCGACATGCCGCTGGCGTTGCAGACGCGACTGCTGCGGGTAATGGCCGAAGGTGAAGTGGCGCCGCTGGGCGGGGCAAAAACCCGGGCGGTGGATATCCAGGTGATCTGCGCCAGCCATCGGGACTTGGCGGCGCTGGTGAGTGCTGGAAGCTTTCGCGAGGATTTGTATTTCCGGTTGGGCTGTGCGCGGTTCTGTGTGCCGCCATTGCGCGAGCGCATGGACAAACTGGCATTGATCAATCGGCTTCTGGAGCAGGAGGCGCGGCACAGCGGTGTTGCGGTCGGGATCGCGGCAGCGGCGCTGGAGTCGCTGCTGGGTTATGCCTGGCCGGGGAATGTGCGGCAACTGCGGCATGTGTTGGCGTATGCGTGTGCGGTGTGCGACGGCGGGACGATTCAGCTGGCGGATTTGCCGGTGGAAGTTCGTGGTGACGCGGTTGCGGTGGAAACATCGGAAAGCGTGAGTCCTGAGCGGCAGTTGGTGCTGGACGCACTGATTCGGCATCGGTGGAAGCCGCTGGCGGCGGCGCAGGCGTTGGGGATTTCCAGGGCGACCTTGTATCGGCGGGTTAACCAGCTGGGTATCGACATGCCCGGCAAGCACTGACCCAACACGGTCAAAAATGTGGGAGCGGGCTTGCTCGCGAAGGCGGTGTACCAGTCAACATTTCCGGTGACTGACACTCCGCCTTCGCGAGCAAGCCCGCTCCCACATTTTTTGACCGAGTGATTCTGCCAGCTCAGCGGTACAGAATCCCGCCATCAATCAACGGCGATTGCCCGGTCATGTAATCCGAATCCGGCCCCGCCAGGTACGACACCAGCCCCGCCACATCCTCCGGCGTTTCCGCCCGGCCCAACGCAATCCCGTCCACATACTTCTTGTACGTCGCCCCTACCTCGGCGCCGGTAATCTCGGCCATGCGTTTGTCGATCTCGACCCACATATCCGTGCCCACCACACCCGGGCAGTAGGCGTTGACGGTAATCCCGTCACTGGCCAGTTCCCTCGCGGCGGCCTGGGTCAGCGCACGCACGGCAAACTTGGTGGCCGAATACACCCCCAGCAACGCAAAGCCTTCATGGCCGGCAATCGAGCAGGCATTGATGATCTTGCCCTTCTGCTTCAGCGCCTTGAATTTCTTGCCTGCGGCCTGGATGCCCCAAAGCGTGCCCTGCACGTTGATACGCAGCGTGCGGTCGACCTGTTCCGGAGTCACGTCCAGCAGTGCGTCAATCTGTGCGATGCCGGCGTTGTTGACGATGATGTCGAAGCCGCCCAGGGTCTGGTGGGCATGGTCCACCGCCGCGACCACTTGCTCCAGCTTCGAGACATCGGCGACATACACCGAGGCCTTGCGCCCCAGTGCAACCACCTCGGCCGCCACCGCTTCAATCTTCGCGCTGTTGATGTCCACCAACGCTATGTCGGCGCCATCCCGCGCCAGGCGCAGGGCGATGGCCCGGCCGATGCCTTGCCCGGCGCCGGTCACCAGTGCAACTTTTCCAGCGATACTCATGACGATCTCCTTCAACGGTGAGAGAAGCCTTGTCTATCGCAGTTGCCAGGGGCCGCTGTCGAGCAGCAGCAGGATTGATCTGCGGGCTGAGACGGGACGTCTCAAAGCGAACCATTCTCGAAAACTTGTAAAACGCCGCCGTTATGCCTAGCTTATGCGCCCTCCGCTCTGCGCTCTCAGGCCTTCCCCCATGGTTTTGCGTCTTCGCCCCGCTGCCCCTTCACGTTTTGCCCTCGGCCTGTTGCTCAGCGCAGGTATTGGAAGCAGCCAGGCGGCTGATATCGAGCTGCCGGAGGTGAAGGTCCAGGGCCAGGATGAATCCGGCTATAACACCGACACCGCGTCGGTGGGCGCTTTCAATGAGGCGCCGTTGCTCGACACGCCGGCCTCGATCGCGGTGTTCAACGAGTCGTTGATCAAGGACCAGCAGGCGCGCTTGCTCAGCGAAGTGCTGCGCAATGACGCCTCGGTGGGCGACAGCTATGCGCCCATCGGCTACTACGAAAACTTCGTGGTGCGCGGTTTCTCGCTGAATGCCGCCAGCAGCTACAAGATCAATGGCCGCACCATCACCGGCGAGCAGAACGTTGCCCTGGAGAACAAGCAGCGCGTGGAGCTGCTCAAGGGATTGTCGGGTATGCAAAGCGGGATTTCCGAGCCCAGCGGCGTGATCAATTACGTGACCAAGCGCCCGGAGGATGTGCGCTCGGTGACGGTGTCCACCGATGATCGCGGCAGTGGTTACCTGGCCACCGACGTGGGCGGCTGGTTTGGCAGCGAGCAGCAGTTCGGCCTGCGCGCCAACGTGGCCCATGAAGACCTGCATTCCTATGTCGAACATGCCAATGGCCACCGGGATTTCCTGTCCCTGGCGTTCGACTGGAACATCAGCCCCGACGCGGTATTGCAGCTGGATGCCGAGTATCAGAACAAGCAACAGCGCTCGGTGCCGGGTTATCAGTTGCTGGGCGGGACCGAGGTGCCGCACCACGCGTCGCCGAAAAAACTGCTGGGGCATCAGAGCGGTGCGAATCAGGTAGGGATTGATTCGCTGAACCTCAACGGCAAGTTTGAATATCGCTTCAGTGACCAGTGGAAAGGCAGCGTCAGCGCGGCGCGCAGCAAGGTGGTGATTGATGATTACAGTTCGTTTGCGTGGGGCTGCTACGGGTCCGCGAGCTGTGCCGGGGCCAAGGTACCGAACTACTTCAGCCCGGAAGGCAACTACGATATCTATGACTTCCGCAGCCCTGATGACACCCGGCGCGATGATGAAATCCAGGCCGCGATGACCGGGTTGTTCAATACCGGTGGCCTGGGGCATGAGTTGACGTTTGGCAGCAGTGCGTTTCGGCGAGTGGTGGACAAGCGCGAATCGGTCAACGAGATGATTGGCTCCGGCAATATCAATCAGGACCCGGAAAACTTCGCGCCCACCGATAAGCCCCTGAACGATAGTCATCGCAACCTCGACAGCCGCCAATACGGCCTGTTCGTCACCGACCGCATCAGCTTCAACGAGCAATGGCAGACCATCGTGGGCGGCCGCGAAGTGCGCCTGGACGAAAAGGCTTTCGATGATCAGGGCAACGAGTCGCGCCACACCCGGCAGTATGTGTTCCTGCCCCAGGCGGCGCTGATCTACAAACCGATTGAAAACCTGTCGCTCTACACCAGCTACAGCAAAGGCCTGTCCCTGGGCGGTACCGCGCCGTGGTTTGCCCTGAATAAAGATGAAACCCTCGCCCCGACAGTTTCCCGCCAGATCGAAGCCGGGGTGAAATACGACTGGCGCCGCATCAGCTTTGCCGCCGCGATCTTCCAGACTCGCCAGGCCTATCAATATGCCAGGCCGGATGACGCCGGCGACTACACCTACGTGCAACAGGGCGAGCAGAAAAACACCGGCCTGGAATTGTCCGCCAACGGCTGGGCCACCCAGCGCTTGCAGATCGCCGCCAGCGTCGCGGCCATCCGTGCACGGGTGACGGGCAGCGGCACGCCGGAATACGAAGGCCATCAAGCGATCAACGTGCCGAAACTGCGGGCCAGTCTGTACGCCGACTACGCCCTGCCCTGGGTCGACGGCCTGGCGCTGCTCGGCGGCGTGCAATACAGCGCCAACAAGTACGCCAATCGCACCGGTGATGTGGAAGTGGGCGACTACGCCATCGTCAACGTCGGCAGCCGCTACACCACCAAACTCGATGGCTATGAAACGGTGTTTCGCCTGAGCGTCGACAACCTGTTCGACAAGCGTTACTGGCGCGATGCTGGCGAATACATGGGCGATGACTACCTGTTCCAGGGTGCGCCGTTGACGGCGCGCTTGAGTGCCACGGTCAATTTCTGACGGTACGCGGGATCGCCAGGCATAGCGCCGCCAAGGCGCACACCAACAGGGTCCAGCCCAACTGCTGGACCCAGGCTGCCAGGGTCAACCCCACCCCGATCACCAGGTAATACAGCAAACCGAACAAGGCACCGGCGGTGCCAAGGCGGTCGCGATAAGCCGTGAGTGCCGCCCCCAGGACATTGGGAATCGCCATGCCGAAGGCCATGACCACCAACAGCATCGGCAACACGAACAGCCAACGGTCCTGTAACAGCACCACCAGCACGCTGCCCACTAACATCACGCCACCGGCTGCCAGCACCAGCTGTTCGCTGCCGGCCCCGCGCTTGAGCAACCCCTTGTTGAGCCAGGCCCCAAGCCCCGAGCCCAACGCCAGCAGGACGCCGCTGTAGCCGAACTGCTCGGCAGACAACCCCAGGCGCTGGAACACAAACGGCCCCAGGCTGTAATAGCTGAACAGCGCGATATTGAAGACCGCGACCAGCCCCACCGAACGCCACAGCGCCGCATCCTTGAGCATCAGGCCCAGGGTGCCGCGCAACGACGCTGTGGGCAGCGAGGCCGGGCGGGTTTCCGGCAAGGCCCACAGGCACCAGGCCAATAACGTCAGCGCCAGCAGCAACAAGCCTGTGAGCACCCCGCGATAGCCAAAGTGCTGCACCAGGCCCGCGCCAGTGAACAGGCCAATGGCGGGGCTGGCCGCCAGGGCAATGCCCACGACTGAAAACACCTGCGCCAGCCCGGCACCGCTGAAGCGGTCGCGCAGCACGGTTTGCGTCACCACCGACCCCACCGCCGCACCAAACGCCGCCACCGCCTGGGCCAGCAACAGGCCGTTGAACGAACGCACGCCCAAGGCCAGCGCTGTGGCCGCGCCATAAAGGGCCAACCCGGCCAGCATCACCGGGCGCCGGCCGAAGCGGTCACACAAGCGTCCCCACACCACGACCCCGAACGCGAAGGCCAGAAAGTACACCGACAAGGTCTGCCCCGCCGCCTCGGGCCCTACCGCAAACGCCTGGCCGATATCCGCCAGCGCAGGGCTATACAGGGTTTGTGCGATTTGCGGGAACATCAGCAGCGCCACCGCCAGCACCAGCAAGTTTTTCAACATCATCCAGACGCTCTTCACGAGTAAACAGGCCAGGGAGTCTAAACAGCGGCAGCTGGCGTATTATCCAGACTTCGACACCTTATCAATGAAATCGGACATCCCATGGCATGGCTGGCGGCGCAGACACCTTTCGATCCCGACCGCTTCGACGCGCCCGTGGTGGGCATCGCCGCCCTGCTGGGTGATCACGACTCCGGTGTACATCAGCATCAGCGCGGGCAATTGCTGTTCACCCAACAGGGCTGCACGCGCATTACCCTGGCCAACCAACTGTGCCTGTTGCCGCCCACTCGGGCAGCGTGGATTCCCGGCGGTGTGCCGCACCGGGCAGTGATGCAACAGACCGTGGATTACCGTTCGGTGTATGTCAGCCCGGCATTGGCCGGGCAGTTGCCGGCACAAGTGCGGGTGATTGAGGTGAGTGCGCTGCTGCGGGCGGTGCTGGAGCCCATGGCAATGGCGGCGTTCGACACCGATTGGCAACAGGGCAAATACGCGCATTTGCTGGCGCTGTGCCTGAGTGAAATCCGCGAGGCAGTCGAGCAACCGCTGCTGCTGCCCCTGCCCACGGACAAACGCCTGGCGCCGTTATTGCAGAACCTCGACGCGCTGCCACCGGAGCTGCAAGCCTTGCAACGCCAGGTGGCCGCCAGCGGCAAAACCATCGGCCGGATCTTCCTGCGGGAAACCGGCATGGGCTATCAGCAATGGCGCCAGCAGTGGCGCCTGATGCGCGCCATCGAGCTGCTCGCCACCGGGCGCAGTCTCGGGTACTGCGCCTTTGAGTTGGGCTTTGCCAGTGACAGTGCGCTGATCGCCTTCTTCAAGGCCATGACCGGCGCCACGCCACGGGGTTACTTCAAGTGAATGCCGACTGGCTGTAACCCGGTGGTAGATCGGCTTCATTGATCGTTCCCTCGCTCTGCGTGGGAATGCATCCCGTGACGCTCCGCGTCACCCGTACGCAAGACTTGAGCCTTGCATCGCCCGCTGGACGCAGAGCGTCCGGGGCGGCATTCCCACGCAGAGCGCGGGAACGATCAGTCATCCCGGCGTCTTGTCGGGTTATTTAGGCATCTTGCGAAAACCCACCGCCAGACGGTTCCAGCTGTTGATGGTGGCGATCGCCACGCTCAGGTCGACTTGCTCTTGCGGGCTGAAGTGGGCGGCCAGTTCGGTGAAGTCTGCATCCGGTGCGTGGGTCTGGCTCAGCAGGGTCAGGCTTTCGGCCCAGGCCAGCGCGGCGCGTTCACGGGGGGTGAAGAACGGCGTTTCACGCCAGGCCGACACGGTGTACAGGCGGCGCTCGGTCTCGCCCCCCTTGCGGGCGTCGGCGGTGTGCATGTCGAGGCAGAAGGCGCAGCCGTTGATCTGCGACACACGCAGGCGCACCAGCTCCAGCAGCGGCAGTTCGATGGACAGTTTGCCGACGGCAGCCTCCAGGGCCAGCATGGCTTTCATGGCATCCGGGGAAGCGGTGTAGAAGTCGGTACGAGCTTGCATGGTGATACTCCAGAACAGTGGGGATTGGTGTCTAGAGTAGTGACGAGGGGGCATTGGACAAATAGCCAATCCGGGGAAAGATCAGGTAGCCAATGGGGCCAATCCTGACGATCACCCCGGCCCTGCGCCTTCACCGCGAAACGCACTGGGGCTCAGCCCGGTCCAGCGCTTGAACGCCCGCCGAAAACTGCGCACATCGCTGTAGCCAACTTCCTCGGTGATCCGTTCGATGGACAACCCCGGGTTGCTCAGCAAGCCCATGGTCCTTGCCCTGCGCACCTGTTCCAGCAAGCCCTCGAACGTCAGCCCATGCTCGGTCAGGCGCCGGCGCAAGGTACGCCCGCTCATGTTCAAGTCACTGGCGACCTTTTCCAGCTGGCTGCCCTGCAAATCCCGGGAAATCGCGCGCTCCACCGCCTGGATCAAATCCATTTTCTGATGCAGTTGCGCGCTTTCCAGTTCCAGCAGTTCCAGGGCCTGGCGCAAGGCCAGGGCATGGTGATTGGGCAGCCGCACATCCAGCCAGTGGCTGGCCAGGACCATGCGGTTATGCAGGCAGCCAAAACGCACATCCGCACCCAACAGCTGGTGATAGTCAGCGACATAGCTGGGCGCGGCGTGGATAAATTCGACCCGCAGCGGCATGAAGCCCTCGCCCACCAGGGCGCGGCCATACACCATCAGGCTGGCGAAGAACTCCTCGGCGGCAAACACCTGCACCTCGGCGTAGGGCAGCAGGCATTCGATATCGACGAAAACTTCCTGGGGGCCTTCATGGGTGCGCGAGGTGGCGATACCACCGGAGGTGTGCTGATGACGTTCCCCGATGGCAAACGCATCGCGCAACGTCTTGCACAGTGAAATCACATGGCCGAGCAGGCCCAGGGTGCCGAGTACGTTCTGATGGCCTACCCACAGGCCCAGCCCCTGGTCGGGCAACACCTTGAGTGCACGCTGGATCATCGCTACCGCCTGGCGATAGGAAATGCGCTGGGCCGGGTCGTCCAGGTCGGCCAGGGTGAATCCCAGGCCACGGCACAGGTGCTCGGCGCTCGCGCCTTTTTGCGCGACCACTTGGCCGAGGGTTTGCAACAGAAATGGCGAGACCAGGGCCAGGTCATAGTGCGGATCAACGGCTTTCCTTTGCATGGATCTTCGATTCCCGACTGAGTGCTTCAGTTCTTGTTTTGGAAACATCCTGACAATCATAGGCTCTTGCAAGAACTGCTGCACTCTGGATGAAAGCTGTCCGCCAAAGTCCCCCTATGTGGCCGCCAATACCCTGCCCCGCCGGGCGCCGAGGGCTTATTTCTATAGGCAGCGTCGTCCTGATAATAATAATGAGCCCAGACATGAACACGACCCGTGCGTTTTACCCCGTGCAACTCGCCCTGTTGACCCTCATCAGCCTGCCGGCCCTGGCCACCGAAGGCGGCGTCGACAACATCGGCCCCGGCACCGATGGCTTCTACATCCTGCCGCTGGATGTCAACAACCTGCCCGATCACATGTTCGCCTTCAACATTTACTACAACCATTACGAAGCCAGGAAGCTCGATATCAGCTCGTTGGGTGGCAAGGTGCCGGACGTGAAGATCAAGTCCGACGCGATCATCCCGCGCCTGGATTACCTCAGCCCGTTGCGGGTATTCGGCGGGCGCCTGGGCGGCTACATCGCCCAGCCCTACCTGAAGCAACAGGTGTCGCTGTTCGGCATGTCCGACACCCGGGAAAGCATGGGCGACACCACCGTGGCGCCGATCATCCTCTGGGACCTGGGCAAGAACCTGACAGTGGGCACCGCCCTGGAAATCACCCTGCCCACCGGCGAATACGACGCCACGCGCCTGGCCAATACCAGCAACAATTTCTACACCTACAAACCGTTGGTGTCGGCGACCTGGATGCCCAACGAGCGCACTGAGCTGTCGATCAAGACCACCTACAGCTTCAACAAGGAAAACCCCGACACCCATTACCGTTCGGGGCAGATTTTTCACTTCGACTACTCGGCCAGCTACAAGGTGACGGATAACCTCAGCCTTGGGCTCAACGGCTACTACCTCAAGCAGACCACCGACGATAAGCAATACGGGCATACCGTGGTGAACATCTATGGCGAAGATGTGGATGACGGGGTCAAGGGCCAGGTGTTTGCGATCGGTCCGGCGGTGTATTTCACCTTCCTCAAGTATGCGAGTGCCGAGGTGCGCTGGGCCAAGGAGTTTGATGTGCAGAACCGGCCGGAAGGCGACATGTTGTGGGCGAAGTTGACGATTCCGTTTGCCCTGTAAACCCGGCAAAAACTGTAGGAGCGAGCTTGCTCGCGAAAAACGTCAACGATAACGCGGGCCGTCTGGATGAACGCGTCGTCCTTGGGTTTTTCGCGAGCAAGCTCGCTCCTACAGTGGGACGGCGTTGTCAGGTGTAGACCGGCCAGGTATCGACGATTTTCCCGCCCCGTACTGCCAGCAAATCGCCGAACTGCAGCAGCACAAACTCACTCTGGGTCGGGCGCAGGAACACCTGGTCTTCCACGTTCAGCCCCACCTTGGGCGAACCATTGACCATCTCCTGATTGGAGCTGCGCCCGTACAGGTCATTGCTCTGCAAGCCCCTGGGCGAATCAAACTCCGCCATCCAGTTGCCCCCATAAATAAAGAACGTGGCGCGCTGATTCGCATCCCACCACGAGAACAACCGCGACTTGCCGTCCAGCGCCGGAATGTCCACCGGCCCGGTGCTTTTCAACACGGGCGTGGCGATATAGGCCGCCGGCACATGCTCGCTCAGCGACGGCAAGTCATAGTGCGTCGGCTTGAGCAACGCCGTGCCCACCGACACCTCGCTGCTGAGCTTCTCCTGCTCGTGAATGCGATAGCTCGGGCTGCCTGCCGTATTCAACGTCAGCCCGTCGCGCCACAGCGGCGCAAAGTGCTGGCGGGTGTAATCCACATAGCCGTTGTAGCGCTGCATGACTTTGTCGAACAGGTCCTGGGGCGAGCCGAGAATCCCCGGCACGCCCATGCCCACGAACGGGTCGTAGCCCATGAACCCACTGAATTCCAGCTGCTGCGGATGAGCGCTGATCAGCGTGAGCATTTGCCCCAGTACCGCGTTGTCGCTGATGCCGCCGCGATGCAGGCCCACATCCAGCTCGATATTGACCCGTAGTTTCGTGCCCAATCCCTGGGCCAGCGCCAGGTATTGTTGCAAGCGCTCGGGGGTGTCCAGCAGCCATTGCAGCTGCCGGGACGGATCGAACGGGCCCTTGTGGGTTTGGTAAAACAACTCGGCGGAACGCACCGGCAACGGCTTGCCCAGCAGGATGTCCGCATCGGGAAAGACCTGGGCGTCGTGATTCAGAAATGGCTGGTGAAACGACATCAGGCGCTGGGTGCCGGCTCGCTTGGCGATGTACGCCAGCAGCCCCGGCGACGGCAGGGATTTCTCCACCAGCCGCAGGTGTTTGCCGCCGCGCTGCACCGACTGCATCACCACGTCGATGTTGTGGTCCAGGCGATCGAGGTCGATCAGCATCACCGGGCGCATCGGCCCATGGGCCTTGAGTTCCTGGTTGAGGCTGCGGAAATACTCGGTGTAAGGGCTGCCGCGGTCGCCCGGCCTCAGCAAGATGGCACCACCCACCAGCAACACGCCGGTGCCGAGCATGAAATGTCTGCGGTTCATCAGGCCACTCCCAGAATAGACGACAGGTGCGCATTGAGGAATTTGCCGCTGGGGTCCAGCTCGCGGCGCACTCGGGTAAATTCCTCCCAGCGCGGATACAGCGGCTGCAAGGTGCGCGCATTGAGGGTGTGCAACTTGCCCCAGTGCGGGCGACCGGCGTATTTCCAGAAGATCGGTTCTACGGCGGCGAAGAAGTTGTGGTGGTCCATGGTGTAGTGCTGGTGCACGGAAATCGAACAGCTGTCGCGGCCCTCGAACATGCTCAGCGGAATGTCATCGGCCTTGACGTAGCGGTACTCGATGGGAAACCAGGTGCGCAGGTCCTTGTCGTTGATCAGCTTGAGGATTTCCCGCAGGCATGCCGGTCCGTGCTCGGCGGGCACCGAATATTCCATCTCGTTGAAACGCACGTTGCGCACGTTGGCGTACACCTGGAACGACTCGGCCACGCGGTCATCGAAGCTGGCAAAAAAGCGCAGGCTGTTGAGCAAGGTACGCCGGGCCTCGGGGAAATCGCTGCCGTATTTGTCGAGTTTCTCGATGATCGACACAAACTCGTTGCCGCCCGCCTCCGCCGGGTCGATGGGCGGGGTTTCGGGGTCGGTGGTTTCGTTCAGGGCGATGGACAGGGCGTAGTCGGAATGGGTCACCACGAGCATTTCCCAGTGCTGGTTTTCCCGGGTGTTCTTAGCCACGTCCTCCAGCAGTTCTTCAGTCTTGGCGATCCACTGGCGCTCCCTCAGGCGGTACGGTGCGCGGTTTTGCAGGCGGACCTGGGTGGCCACGCCGAGGGCGCCGAGGGACACCCGGGCGGCACTGAACACCTCGGGGTGGCGCTTGGCGTCGCATTCCAGCACCTCACCCTGGGCGGTCACCAGTTGCAGGCCGGTGACGCAACCGGAATATGAGGTGAAGCCCACACCGGTGCCATGAGTGGAAGTGGAGATCGCCCCGGCCAGGGTCTGGTAGTCGATATCCGCCATGTTCGGCAGCGCCTGCCCGACGTCTTTCAAGGCCTGGCCCATGCGCGACATCGGCGTGCCGGCGGCGAAGGTGGCCTGCACGGTTTGCGGGTCGTGATCCAGCAGACCATTGAAGTAACTCAGGGACAGCAGCGTGCCGTCGGTGGGCACCAGGGCACTGAACGAATGGCCCGAGCCCACCGGCCGCACCTTGCCCGGTGCCTGGCCGATGACCTGCACCAGTTCATCAAGGTTCTTCGGCGCCAGCCGCGCCAGGGGCAGACAGGTTTGCGCCCCCGACCAATTGCGCCAGGGAATCAGCCGCGGTGCCCGGGCCAGCTGGGCCAGTACCGGGTTACTGGTCAATGCCATGAACGCGCCGGCTACCGCGCCGCGCTGCAATAATTCTCGCCGTGAAAGCCCCATCGCCTACCCCGTTATTCTTATTGGATGTGTTGACCCGACATAAAGCTGATCAGCCCCAGGAATTGCTCTTCGGAGCACTGCACGCACAGGCCCATCGGGGGCATGCCGTTGTAGCCGTTGATGGTGTGGTCCAGCAGGGTGTCCGGGCCCTGGGCGATGCGCGGGCTCCAGGCCGGGCCGTCACCGGTCAGCGGCGCACCGGAGGCCGGGTTGGCGTGGCACAGCTTGCAACTGGTGTCGTAGACCTGGGCCAGGGCTGCGTCGCTCGGCATGGCATTGGCCGCCGTGGCACGTTCGGGGGGATGTTTCGGTTTGTCGCCACAGGCTGTCAGCAGGCAGGTCACGGCCAGCAGCAGACTGATGCGACGGGGGTTGATTGCCCGCATAGCCACCTTCTCTCTTATTGTGTGAAAGCGTGATCCACACTAAGGCAGCCAGGGCGCGGCGTTGAGGGTATTGGGGGACAGAAAGGGGGGCTTGGGCGGACAGTTGATTGAGCCGCAACGCCGATCAAATGTGGGAGCGGGCTTGCTCGCGAATGCGGTGTATCAGTCATCAGATCTGTTACTGATACACCGCATTCGCGAGCAAGCCCGCTCCCACCGTTAGAATCGAGGTGGGCTTAGAAGGCTATACCGACCTTGAACCCATACTCGTCACGCTTGAGCTTGGTGTTGTCGGCCACGTACGAATCGTCATCGAGCTTGTACTCGGTGCGGGTGTAGTACAGGCCCGCCATCACCGGCAGGTCGCCTTTCTGGTTCATCAGCAGGCTGACTTCGGCGTACGGGTTGGTGCGGTCCTTGAGGTCCACGGTGTCGCTGCCGATGCCGTCGACCTTGAGCTTGGCGCGGCCGTCGATGGTATGGCGGGCGCCCAGTTCAACACGCATGGTCATGTCGTCGAACTGGTGGTTGTAGCCCAGGGCCGCCTTGGCGAACGGCGATTTGTTGGTGAGTTTCATGTCGTAGTCGCCCGAGTCCGGCTCGTAGCGGGTCCAGCTGTAGCCGCCACCCACCAGCACGTCGACGAAGTTGCGCGCATCCAGCGCGGCACGCCAGCCGAGGTCGAGGTCGGCCTGGCCTTCCTTGAGCTTGTTGTCGCTCTTCTCGCCGTACTTGGCTTCGATACCGGCCTGGTAGATAAAGCCGGATTCAGCCGTCAGCTTGTTGCCGAAGTTATAGAACAGGCCGGCTTCAGGCATGTGGTCCTTGTCGCTTTGGCTACCGCCTTCGAGTTTGAAGTCGTTGTAGCTGCCGAGGATCCCGAAGGTGGAAATCGGGTCGGTCGGCGCTGCGGCGAACACCACACCAGGTGCCGCGATCAAGGCCAGGACCGAGGAATTCTTGAGGATCTTTCCGAATAGTTTGGACATCGTTTTACGTCTCCATTGCAGGTGGCAAATTATTCAGGAAACGCTTCGAACCCTCGTTTTGGCGAAAGGTTCGAATTAATTTGCACCTTTTTCGAGGTAAAACGGTTCAGCGAAGGCTCTATATCAAGCGTCTTGGACGTGAGCCAGCAAACGACCGAGAATTGACCGCAACTGCGGATGCACCGGCAGGCGAATGCCAAAGCTGGCCTGCAACAGGTTCAGCAACTCTTCGACGTCCTCGATTGCACGCTTTTCGCTGGCCCGGTCCAGGTAGTGAATCGCGTACTGCCCGTTGTTCAGCGTGCGGCGAAATCCCGGGCCAATCAGTGCGACTTTCAGCTGGCCGAGGAACGGCGAATCCGGATGGGTGGAGACGTACCAGTTACCGATCTCGTAGTCGAAGTGTGACTGCACCTGCAGGTCGAACACATACAAGCCGCGCCACTCACCGGCGACCTGCGCCCACAAGGTGTAGCTGCCCTCCTCCAGGCTCAGGCGATAGGGTTCATGGGCGGTGGCCTGGGTGGCATCGGTGTCCAGTTGCAAGGGACTGGTGGGCACCATGCCACCAAAGCCGACATCACTGATGTAACGCACGCCGTCCAGGGTCACCAGGCTCAGCCGATGGGTGCGCGCCGTCAGTGCATCGGGTGGCCCCCCCATCACCACACGGCCGGTAATGCCCCGCGCCTCGAAGCCCAACTCCTGCAACAAGGCCAGGAACAGCTGGTTCAGCTCGTAGCAATAACCACCACGGCCGTCGAACAGGACTTTTTGTTCGACGCTCGGCAAATCGATCGGCACCGGTGCGTGCAGCAGGGTCGACAGGCTTTCAAACGCGAAGGTGCTGACATGGCGCAACTGCAGATCCTGCAGGGTTTGCAGGGTGGGCGGAGGCGGCGTGTCGTAGCCCAGACGTTGCAGGTAGAGGCGGCTGTGGGTCAGCTCTGGCATGACGCAATCCTGGAGTCGGTGGCGAAAGCACCACTAATACCCTGACGGCGGTTATTTGCCAATTGTGGGTTGAATCAAATGCAAGTCCTCAGATGCACAAACTTTCTGAACCTTTCTGAACTGATTTATATCCATTCACTACAAGACAGGGAGGCATCATGAGTACCGCAATGATCTACACCATCCACTACTTGCTACACGGCGAACCAAAAACCTTTGTGGTGCGTGCCGAGGTCATGAACAACGCCGAAGCGTGGCATTGGGCGGCCGTTGACGCCGACATTGCCCACGTGGGGCGGATAGGCCGGCCGGGCCACGAGCGGGTGAAAAAGACCACTCGTCCCTGGGCGGAGAAGTTCGGCATCACCGAGGTGACATGGACAGCCCCGAAACGGCTTGGTTGAGGAATAAAAAGCCCCGCACGACGGCGGGGCCTGTTTCACTTTTTCAGATCACCGAGGGGATCATAGGCCGGCTTCTTGCCGGTTTTTTCTGGCTTGTCCAACGGGGCAATGGCGGGGCCTACCGGGTCGACCTGAGGGTCTGCGACGTCCGGGGAATCGGGGTCGAAACCCAATTCGTCCTTGCCGCTGGAATGCTCGGATGAATGCGGGCCGCTTGTACGATTAGTCATAACTACCTCCTTGGCGCGCCGGGTCTACAGCGGGCGGGCCTTGTCGTGCAGGTTTTCCAGGTCTTCCTCGACCTGCTCTTCTTCGTCTTGCCGTTCGGCCGGGTCGTTGGGGCGCAGGGCGTCGTTGTCACGCTCCTCTTCGCCGGGCGTGCGGTCGGGGTTGGGTGTGCCGGGCGGCTGTTGCTGGTACCGGGTCATGGTTCACCTCACTTGGGGTCGGTTGCCTACAGGGGTTAGAGAAATTGCGCTGATCCATCGTTCAACCTGATTACCGTCACTCCGACGGGTGAAGCATGAGAAGATGCTGGCCGGCGTTATAACCCTACTTGTGCCATGGAGACTGACCCTGGATGTTTGAGCTCAAACCGTGCGACCCGATTGTTTTTCGCCAGCAGACGCGACGCAGTACGTTGATAGTCGCGGGGTTGTTTGTGGTGTTGGCGATGGTGCTTTCCAGCCTGGCGGTGATGCTGTTTGGTGAGCCTGGGGGGGATAATTTTCGCTTTAATGTGGGCGGGGTGTTTGCCGGGGTGTTGATTACCGTAGGGCTGGTGCGGGGGCCGTTCTGGAACCAGGCCTGGTTCGCGCCGGCGGTGTATGGGTGGCAGCTCAAGCGCAGCCTGATGAGTGTGACGAATGTGATGCACAAGGTGACTGACGGGGTGAAGGCGAATGATCCGGTGGCGATCAAGTTGCTGCGGTTTTATCACCTTGGGTTGATGCAGATGCACGAACTGGACGCCAATTCGAGTTCTCAGGCGCAGTTGGTGCGGGAGGTTGATGAGCATCTGGAGAAGATGCGGGGGTTGGGGATTGAGCCTGACCAGACGCGGTTGGATCCGGGGTGGGTTGAGACGGTGAAGGCTCGCTGATTGGGGGCATATCCGTTATTT